>WGAP01000181.1 GCA_015494775.1 Flavobacteriales bacterium
AACATGGTACAAATATACGAAGTTTTTTCTAAATAAACAAAAATAAAAACTTATTAGGCACTACACTTTAAAATTGCAAAATCAAAATTTTATCTCACTGAAAACCAATACGATAATTTTTATTAACAAAAATTTATGTGCGAAGTCGGGAAAATATATTGGAATTTTTTTAAATGATGTACAACGAAAAGCATCAAATAATGTTAGTTATACGCTGGTTTCAGGGTTATTTATGGTTTATTCCACTTTTCTCACAAAATTAGATGGTATTTATTATTTGGACCCTCCTCCAAATGCAAAAAAGGTTCCGTATGCTAACTATATGAAATCATTTTCCGAGTTGATTTCATGCGATTTATGGAAACTTTTATCCACGTAATTTTTTTCGTCGTCTTATGGCGTCAATCTCATCCTTTGCTTTTGCTATCCTCAAAATATGTTCTCTATCGGATAATCGGGCCTTTATGATATTACAATAATGTGTATCTAACTCCACTCCGAGCCATTTCCGTTTATATGCTTCTGCAACTGCGTAGGTTGTGCCGGAGCCGCCAAAAGGGTCCAAAATAATACTATCAGGATTTGATGAAGCCAAAATTATTCTTCGTAGTAATTCAATTGGTTTTTGGGTGATATGGGGATATTTTTTTTCCCAAGAACCATTGGAAAGTGTGGGAATTTCCAAAACATCTTTGGGCTTGGCTCCCAAAGGATTGGGTTCCCAAATATAATCTTTTTTCTTACCACTCGAATATTGGGAGGATTGCGCTTGTGTTCTTTTGGGATACTTCAATGTGTGTTTATTATAAGGAATTCTTACCTCATCAATATTAAAAATGAAATCCTTGGACTTGCGAAAATGTATGATACTTTCGTGGGAACGGCCCCAGTCATTGCCCAGGTTTGCTTTGTTTCGGTAAAACCAAATAAGCCACTTGCTACCTCTAAAAAGAGATGATGCCGCCCATTTAATATCCGCTAAAATTTCAGAAAATCCACAAACATACAGCGAACCGGTGTTTTTCAAAACTCTATGCGCTTCCTTTATCCACGTCATACTCCATTCCACATACTCCTTTTGACTTGAAAAGGTGTCCCATTCGGCTTTTTTGATATTATATGGTGGATCTGCAAAAATCAAATCTATGGAATTACTTTCCAATTGTTTTAAAAATTTTATTGCATCATCATTATATAGTTTCCCGAATTTTGTTTCAAAAAAAGGTTCGGGAAGTTTGTTTGGGGCGGGCGCAAAACTATATGGTATTTCCAATTGGAATTCCATTATTAAATTATTGATCTGTTCCTCAGAATAAACCCTGTAATTATTTATAGGATGTCTTATGGATTTGAATTTTCCGCTTTTATCCCATCGACGAAGTGTTTCGGGACTTACACCTATTTTTTCAGCGGCTTGACCTATTGACAAATATTTTTTCATATCCTTAAACAACCTTACACATGTTTATACAGCAAATATAAAAATAAATTTTTGAATCCCCTCTGCGGTGTGCCTGACACCGCTGGCCAAAACAAAGAAATTTCGTATATTACTTATAATCAATACTTTGTAGGTATAAAATATGGGGGGTACTGCAATAATGTATTGGAGTCGGCGGTGTACGAAGGAGTGTCAAGGTCAAGTTGTGGGGTGTCGAAGGCACCGGCCTTTCAATCCGGTCGCTTCGATACAATTTTTGCTACACAAAAATCACTCAGCGACCTCCAAAAACAGGTGCCTGAGTGCCAGTCGCTACGATAAACATCAACTCAAAACTAAGAACTCAAAATTCATAACTAAATCCGCGGCAGGGATGGGAGCGGTTATGCGGCGCAGGCGGCGAGCATGCTTTTCCGCCCGGCGGCGGCGACCGGCGGAAGCCCCACGCACGGGCGGGCGCGGGCGCACGGCACGCGCGCCCGCGCAAAAGCAGCAAGCCGACAAGCCGCATTTGAGCGGACAGCCCGACGGCGCCGCCTGAGCATGCCGCCGGGCGAGCCGAAGGCGATGAACGGCGGCCTATGCGAACGCGAGCGCCGGGGCGCCCGAAAAATCAATCAAAATATTGTCGTAAATCGCACAAAAACAATGCGTTGGCAACTTGAATTTGACAAGCCCTTTTTTTTGCCCTATCTTTGTGTGCTTTTTAAAGGAGCCGTATATGAAATTATCGCAATTCGATTACCACTTGCCACCCGAACTTATCGCTCAATATCCCGCAGATTTTCGCGACGAATCCCGCCTGATGGTGGTGCATCGTGATACAGGGGAAATCGAACACCGGATGTTTCGCGACATTTTGGACTATTTCGACGAAGGCGATGTGTTGGTGCTCAACAATACCAAGGTTTTTCCGGCCCGGCTTTTGGGTACCAAAGAAAAAACGGGTGCCAATATCGAGGTGTTTTTGCTGCGCGAATTGGATCCCGAAACGCGGCTCTGGGATGTGCTGGTGGAACCGGCGCGTAAAATTCGCATCGGTAACAAGTTGTTTTTCGGCGAAAACGACGAAATGGTGGCCGAAGTAATTGACAATACCACTTCGCGCGGGCGTACCATTCGTTTTCAGTATGACGGTTCCTACGAAGAATACCGCCGTAAGTTGAACGAACTGGGTAAAACGCCTTTGCCCAAATACATCAAACGCGACGAAGAAGAATTTGACAAGGAACGTTACCAAACCGTTTATGCCAAACACGAAGGTGCGGTGGCCGCGCCTACGGCCGGACTGCATTTTTCGCGGCGCTTGCTCAAATGGTTGGAAGTGAAGGGCGTGGAATTTTCCGAAATTACGCTCCACGTGGGCATCGGCACCTTTTCGCCGGTGGAAGTGGAAGATTTGGGCAAGCACAAAATGGATTCCGAATATTTTGAAATTCCCGACGAGGCCGCCGACATTGTGAACCGCGCCTTGGACGGGGAAAAACGGGTTTGTGCCGTGGGCACCACGGTGGTGCGTGCGTTGGAATCGTCGGTAACGGCCAGCCGGCGTTTGGAACCGCAAGCGCGTTGGACACATAAATTCATTTATCCGCCTTATACTTTCCAAATTCCCAATGCGTTGATTACCAATTTCCATCTGCCCAAATCCACCTTGTTGATGCTGGTTTCGGCATTTGGCGGTTACGACCTGATTATGCGCGCATATGAAACGGCCGTTAAGGAGAAATACCGTTTTTATTCCTACGGTGACGCCATGTTGATTTTGTAGCCGGATGCGGGTGGTTTTTTTGGGCACCGGCTCATCGTTGGGTACGCCTATGATCGGCTGTACCTGCCGGGTGTGCACCAGTAACGATAGCCGTGACAAGCGTTTACGGACGTCGGTTTATATCGAAAGCCGCGGAGAACGCATCCTGATTGACCCGGGGCCCGATTTCCGTGCGCAATGTTTGCATCACGGCATAAGGCAAATCGACAGTTTTTTGATTACGCATCCGCACCGCGACCATATCGGCGGGTTGGATGATACGCGGGCCGTTTATTATGCCATGAACAAGCGGCCGCTGCAATTCTTTGCCGAGGACTTTACGCTGGAAGGCATTCATAAATATTACGATTACTTGTTTCCGGCTGACGGAAACCGCCGTTATCACGGTGCGCCCGGGGCGGTGTTTCATCGCGTTGAGGCCTTCCGGCCTTTTGGTACGATGAAAAATGAGGTTGTTCCGTTTAGAGCATGGCACGGCAGTATGCCGGTAACGGGATTTCGTATCGGGCGCTTGGTTTATCTGACCGATGTAAAAGAAGTACCTGCCGAAACCGCCGAACTTATCCGGCCTGATGATGTGTTGGTTTTGGGGGCCTTGCAGCGTGAGCTTCACGCCATTCATTTCAACCTGGACGAGGCCTTGGATTTTGTCGAAAAAGTCAATCCTGCAAGGACATACCTTACGCACATAGGGCACCGGATGGGCAAACACGCCGATTTGGAAGCCCAATTACCGGAAAATATCCGTCCGGCCTACGACGGATTGGTCATCGAAATATAAAGGCCGTTCCTGTTATTTTTTGAGCAAGGTTTTGGTGCCGGTTCCGCGGTCGGTTTGGATGTAGAGGATATATTGTCCGGCCTTCAAGCTGCGAATGTCGGCCTTTTGACCTTGGAGCGGAAGGGCTATGCGTTTGCCCGTCATGTCCACGGCAAAAAGTCGGCGGATGTGCATTTGCGTATCGAAATGCACAAAATCGCGGGCGGGATTGGGATAAATGCGCAATTCGTCTTCGCTGAACTTATGTACGGCCGTGCTGCCCGAAGGTATGGCAAAGTTGGTCAGGATAACGTAGTCGCCACTAGTGCTATTGTTGCCATTGGTAATATTAATGGCGCAATACAAGGTCAAATCGCCTTGGTCGGACGAAGGGGCTTGCCAGTTGAACGACCACTGATGCAAGCTGTTGCCCTGCGAAGTGTGCGTGATATAGTTCCCACCCGAGAGGGCTTGGGTGTTGCTATCGGCATTGGAAAGCGCGCCGGTTTTTTGGTGCGAAGCGTTTTCCACACAAGCTTCGAAGCCCGTACGTGGATTGTTGACGCCGCTCACATCCAAGGTAAGCGTATAGGTTTGGCCGGGCATATAACCCTGGGCCGGAATGCCGTTTAGCGTAATGGTGGGATTTACCGCCGAACCGCCCGAATGGCAGGCGCGGCAGGAGTTACCGTTGTCGCCCGGTGAACCGGTTCGTCCCGCGGGAGCGCCGGACGAGTAGGAGAGGAGCAACAAATAGGCAAGGAAAAGGAAAGGAACGGAGTAGATAAATTTTTTCATAAGCGGGGAACTTTGTAATCAAAATTACAAAATTTTTTTCAGTCGATTTATGTTTATCATGGGAAAATTATCAAAGCAAGCTCTCGATGATTTGCCTTTCGTCCACGCCTTCGGCTTCGGCCTTGTAGTTTCGCAATATGCGGTGGCGCAATACGGGTTCCGCCACGACGCGCACATCTTCGGCATCGGGCGAAGCTTTGCCTTGGGTGAGGGCGTGGGCTTTGGCGCCCAAAATGAGGTTTTGTGAGGCCCGCGGGCCGGCGCCGTAACGTACATATTCGCGCACAATATCGGGCGCTTCGTCGCGGCCGGGGCGGGTTTTGCGCACGATACCCACGGCATATTCCACCACATTGGGCGCAACGGGAACTTCGCGCACCAAATCCTGAAAATCCATGATTTGTTCCCGGTTCAGCACCGGTTCGATACTTCCCGAAGAGCCCACGGTGGTGCGTTGAACGATTTCCACTTCCTGGTCAAAATCGGGATAATCCACGTAGAGCGAAAACATAAAACGGTCTAATTGGGCTTCGGGCAGCGGATAGGTTCCTTCCTGTTCGATGGGGTTTTGGGTAGCCAGTACAAAAAAAGGTTTGTCGAGCACAAAATCGTGGCCTGCTACCGTAACCTTGCGTTCCTGCATGGCTTCGAGCAAGGCCGATTGGGTTTTGGGCGGGGTGCGGTTGATTTCGTCGGCCAGGATGATGTTGGCAAAAACGGGCCCTTTGATAAACTTGAACGAACGGTCGGCATCCAGGATTTCACTTCCCAAAATGTCGGACGGCATCAGGTCGGGGGTGAATTGGATGCGGTTGAAACTCAAATCCAAGGCGTCGGAAATACTTTTGATCATCAAGGTTTTGGCCAAGCCAGGTACGCCTACCAGCAAACTGTGTCCGCGTGACAGGATGGACAAAATAATCAGGTGAATAATCTCGTCCTGACCGATGATTTGCTTGGCAATTTCGGTTTTCAGTTGCTTGATTTTGTCCTGCAAAAGCCGGACACGTTCCACATTATTGCTCATAGCTCAACCAATTGATTTTGAAGTGACATTTCCGGTAATCCGGGGCGATGTAGATGTAAGCGTTTTTCAAATGTTGTTTAATCCAACGGATAACTGCCTTTTGTTTTTTGGCTTCCAGGGCCATTTGACTGATTTTGGCATAATCTTTCACAAAATCGGCCTTGTGGGGAAGTATTTTTTTGTCGATTTTGATGAGTTTGTAGGTAACATTGCCCATCGGATCTTTGGCTTCGAACACGTCGGTGAGGTCGCCGGCGTTGCGGCCCACGAGTTGGGCATATACGGCGGGGTCCAATTTGGTGGTTTCCAGCATGGTTTCGTTGGTTGCCGGGTCTATCATCAGTCCGCCGCGTTTTTTGCTTTCGTCGTCTTCGGAGAAATTTTTGGCCGCTTCTTCGAAACTCATTTCACCATTCAGAATACTTTTACGGATTTTTTCCAATTTTTTCTTGGCGTCTTCCAGGTTTTTGGCGCTGAGTTTGGGAATCAGCAGGATGTGGCGTATATCGCGCTGGCGTCCTTTGATTTTTTCCACCTTGACGATATGCCAGCCGAAGGGCGTTTGGAAGGGTTTGGAAATTTGTCCTTCGTCCAAACTGAAAGCTACGTCTTTGAATTCCTTGACAAGGGGCGTATTGCGGTCGATGGTCATCAATCCGCCTTGGGAGCGCGTGCCCGGGTCTTCGGAATAAAATACGGCCTGCGCGTTGAAAGTGGTTTCGCCTTTGAGTATGCTTTCGCGGATTTGGTTCAGCCGTTTTTTGACGCGTTCCACTTCCGAGGAGTCGGGTTTGGGGCGGATGATAATTTGTCGCAATTCCACCTGGGTGGGAAATTCGGGGCGTTGATCGGGCGGAATCGAATCGAAAAAGCGCTTGACTTCGTCGGGGGTGATTTCCACATTCTCGGTGATTTTGCGCTGCATAGCGTTGAACAATTCGTTCTTATAATTAAAATCGGTGATGGCATCGATAAGTTCTTCCTTGGTTTTTTTGTGATACATTTCCAAAACCTTATCCAATCCGCCGGCTTGCATTTCGAAATATTTCAACTGTTGACGCGCCTGGTCGCGCAAGCTTTCGGGGTTGACGGTTTTGGTAATCGTAGTATCGGCCTGGGCTTCGGAAATCAGGATTTTGCGTTCCAAAAGCGTTTCGAGCAAGGCGCAATCATCGGTTTGTTTGAGCTTAATGCCTTGTTCTTTCATTTGCAGGCGCAGATTGGCAATGTCGGAACGCAGGATGGGCTCGTGGCCCACCACGGCCGCAATACCGTCCACCAAAACCGGTTTACCCGTTTGGGCCCGGAGGCCGCTTGATGCAGTGATAATCACCAAGCTCAGGGTCAGAAAAAATTTATTCATCCGCATAGTATTTAATCAATTTTTGTTGTTGGGCTTCGTGCATCATCTTGCGACGCAAGTCCTTCAAGCGGCTTTCCCATTTGCGTTGTTTCAGAAAATAACGCACACGGTCAGCCGTGAGTTCGAAGGGAAGCACATCGTCGGGATACACGGCCCTGATAATTTCCACCAAATATAAACGTTTATCCTGAGTTTTTTGTATGCGCAAAGGTTTGGATACGGCTTGTGGTTTGCGCAGGCGCAACGAAGGAAAAATTTTGCGGGCTTGCCGCAAGGGTATCCATTGCGAAGTGTCGGGTTCCAGGGCGAGCAAATCCTTGTAGGCCGCTTCAAGTTTTTGGCGGTCTTCGTCGCGCGTGGAGTAGAACCAATTGCGATAACGGTAGCGCTTGGGATTGGTGGCATCCACAATCAGGTAACGCCACCGGATAAAAGTGTCGGTGGCGCGGAAATTTTCCTTTTGCCGGTTGTAGTAGTCCCGTAATTCACGCCGGCTCACTTGCACCGAGTCCATTCCCAATTCGCGCAAGCGGGTTTCGTAAAAATCACGCAAGAGCGCATTGCGATAGTCTTCGGTGAGCCGGTTGATGCGGGCCGTGTCGGTATTTTGCAAAGCAAAATACAGGAAACTGCGGTCTTCGGTCCAGGCCTTGATATAATCGCGGACGGCCAGGACACTGTCCCTGCCTTTTTTGCCCGCATAGACGCGGGCCGGAATATCGCTGCGATGCAAAACGAAATGGCCCACTTGAACCAAAGGTTTTTCGGTAGCGGAATGTTCCCGTGCGGTGCATCCGCCGAGCAAAGTCAATCCTATGAGCAAAACCGCAGTCCGGGTCAATTTATTGTTTTTTGTATTTGGCGCGAATTTGTTGCCAAACTTTTTGGTTGATATGTACCGGATATTTTTTTTGCAATTTGTCGAGCAATTGTTGTTCCAATAGCGTTTGATAATCGCCCAGCACTTTGCCGCGTATTTCTTTGAGCGGCGGGACGTGTTCGGGAATTTCCTGCAAAACGGCTTTCACGGTGTAGCCGTCGCCGGATTTTTGCATCAGGTATTTTTTGTGCAGCAAGTCGGCCGGCATCATTTTGCGGTCCACGATGCGCACATCGGTAACGGCCTTTTTGCCCACCAAGCGGTTGACCGCTTGCGTGTCGCCGCCTTTTTTGAGCGTTTTGTAAACTTTGCGGGCCAGACGTTTGTCTTTGGTTTTCAGTGTCAATACGCGATAGCGCGCAGGTTGACGGTAGCGGTCGGCGTGGGTTTTGTAATAATTTTCCAAGCCCAAGGTGTCGTTGAGGGCCTTTTCCCAAATTTCCTTGCTCTTGTAACTGAAAAGCAAAAGCCCGTCGTGATATTCACGCGAAGTGCGGGCAAATTCGGGATAGAGGGTTTCCAAATGGTTTTCGTAGTAGCGCATCAAATATTCATCGGTAAAATCGGTGTATAATTTTTTCAAAACACTTGTTTTGCGCTGTGCGGCCTTCGGATTGTTCAACTGATGATGATAGAGCCAACGCAGGAATTCTTTGAGGGTAACCTTTTGATCATTATTAATAATGAACAAAACCTTATCCAATTTGGTCCAATTCTTGGGCAATTGCCATTGACGTTCGAAAAAGCTGTCATTGATGTAGGGCAATGCTTCGCGGTAATCGCCCACCGGTTTCACCGGAAACATTTTGCGTACTTTGTCCACCACCACTTTGCGGGCCAATTTGGAACGGTCGTCGGACATCACGCGTTTGCGCAGTTCGGTTTTGATTTTATCGTAGGGCGGAACGGGGTCGCGACGCACCAATTTGAGGATGTGCCAAGCTCGCGGGCTTTGGAAAGGTTCCGAAACATCGCCCGGATGTTTGAGGGCAAAGGCGTGTTCTTCGAACACGGGAATTTTTTCGCGCAGCCCGAATGGTTGCATCAATCCGCCCAATTTGGCCGTGCGTTTGTCCTGCGAATATTTGCGGGCCAAATCTTCGAATTTATCGGGATTTTGCTTGATTTGGGCATAAATCTGTTGGATTTGATGCTTGGCTTGTTCGGGGTCGTTACCTTTGACAATGAGGATTTGTTCCACCTGCACTTTATACACGGCCGGACGCCGGTCTTTGACCCAAATCAAGTGATAGCCGTATTTGGTGCGTACGGGTTTGCTGATTTGGCCTTTGGGCGTGGCATAAGCCGCCGTTTCGAACGGATAAAGGGATTGGAACACCGTAATCCAGCCCAAATTGCCTTTGTTTTGTTTGGCCGTTTCGTCTTCCGAATATTGTACGGCAAGGCGATTAAAGTTTTTGCCGCGGAGTAATTGCCGGCGGATTTTCCGGATTTTGCGAAAGGCGGCCAAAGTGTCGGCCGGCGAAGGGTCTTCGGGCAAGCGAATCATAATATGCGCCACATTGAGGTCTTCGTGCATCCGGTTGTAGGCCTCGTGCATCAGGCGTTCGATTTCCTTGTCATCGGTCAGGTATTTTTTGGCCAATTCGCGGCGGTAGCGGCTGTATTCGGATTTGAACGACCAGTCTTTGTCCAGGCCTTTGGCCTTGGCATCGGCCAGTTGGAGTTTGTATTTGATAAACAAATCCTTGTAGTAGTCCACATCCTTTTGTTTGGGATCCTGCACCAAATCCAGGTTTTTGGTGTACATATATTCAAATTCACCGGCCGTAACCGTATCGGTGCCTACGGTCATCAATACCGCATGGCTGTCTTGGGCACGAATGCCGGTTAAACTCATCAACAGCATAAACAGGCCGAAAAACATTTTCTTTATCATAGCTTCAAATTTTTTTTTCGGAACAAATTTAGGAGTAATTATCAGGGATGAAATTTAATGAACACGCGGGTAAACAATCAGGGCATCGGGGTATTCGTCCCGCAGGAGTTGCATGGCTTTTTCCACGTCCAAAATGCTCATATATTCGCCGGTCCAAACCTTGTATTCGGGATTTTCCCATTTGATAAAGGCCTTGGAGTGCGGATGCCTAGCCAGATATTCACGGAGCAATTGGCGGGCCCGGTTCACGTCTTTGCCGTTGTAGATTTGAATGTAGTAGAAAAATTTGGTGCGGTTTTGGCTAAGGCAGCGGGCTTTTTGTTCGAGCAAATCGTCCAGGCGGCGTTGGGTTTGCCGCGATGATTGGGCGTGCAGCGTTTGCAGTCCCGTCGTGAGCAATAGGATGAGAATAACGCGTTTTAACATAACATGGCTGACTTTGCAAAATTCATTCCAAAGATAATCAAAATTGTCCTTACGGATGAATAATGATTTTTTCCATTGGCGGAAATATGAATGGAAAAAAAATCGGAATTTATTATTTCGAAAAAATCAAATTTCATAAGGTAATTTTTTTGTGATGCGTACGCCCGTGCGGTCATAGGCGGCCATCAGCGGAAAAATTTCCACGCCGGCATCCAGCGCTATGCGAAGCATTTGCGTGTAGGCCGTGTCGATATGGCGTGCCGGAGCAAAATATGCGACGTCCGTACGGCCGATTACATACACCATTCCGGCCCTGAAACCTTGACGCCGCAGGTTGATAAGTTCTTCCAAATGTTTCAGCCCGCGGGCCGTAGGTGCATCGGGAAACAGCGCGGCATCGCCTTCGCGATAGGTTACGTTTTTGATTTCCAACCACATTTTTTCCTCATCGTTTTCGAGCAAAATATCCAAGCGGCTTCGCCCTTGCTTCACCTCTGCCCGGACACGGTCTAAATGTTCGAGTCCGGGGATGAGTTTTTGTTTTAATGCATTAAAAATCAATTTATTGGGAACGGATGTATTGACGCCCACCCAAGTGTCGCCAATGCGGATGCTTTCCCAGGTAAATGCTGTTTTGCGTTTGGGGTCGTTGTGGGGCGTGAGCAACACGGGCGCACCGGGCACCAGACAGGATTTCAAACTGCCCGTGTTGGTGGTATGGGCCGTAACGATCCGGCCGTCGGGCAAACGCATATCGGCCAGGAAGCGTTTGTACCGCTTGACAAAGCGTCCTTCAACCAAGGGGACGGGATACCGGTACATCAGCGGGCATATTTTTTACGCCGCCACCATCCGTAGAGCAGGCCGGCTACCAACCATAAAAGCACGGGGAACACCACCATAAGGGCGGCCATGGATTTGCCGCGGGCCACCACCTTGTTTTTGTCCAGGAGCGGAATATGAATTTCCTTGTTACGCAGTGCGAAAAGCCCGTCATTATCGGTCAGGTAAAAGACGGTATTGAGCAGGAAATCGCCGTTGGCGTATTGGGTGCGGCTCCATTTGTCGAAGCCCAAGGGTAGGGGACGTCCTTTGTTCAGGTCGTTGCGCAGGATGTCGCCGTCGGCAAAAACGGCAATTTTCGAAAGGCCTTTTTCCTTGTAATCCGTATCGAAAGGTTTGGTACGGTCGGCATAGGCCGAGCGGAAATGGCCTTCGACCACAATGCCGAAGATTTTAACACCGTCCCGGTAAAGTTGCCGGTCGGGTTCGGCGCCTATTTCCGAGAAATTGATTTGCACGGGCACGCCTACGGTTTGCGTGTAGGGCGAGCTGTGAAGGATGACACTTTTGTGCAACGGATTGTGCTTCAAAGTGTCGATGTCCGAAGCAAAATCCAATTTGACCTTACCCACATTTTTCCCGATGGGATGATGCGTATTGGGTTGGGCCAGCGGCGAGTAGTACCACGGAAAAGGTTCCAGTTGCGGATTGCCGGCCACTTCGCCCGTTTTGAGTACCACAGGTGCGGCTGACAAGTCTTTGACCAGTACGGGGTTGAGGCGAATGCCGTAGGCAAACAACCAATCGGTGAGGTTGAGCTCGGCGTTGAGGGCGTAGGTTTTGCCGTGGACCATAAGCGTATCCTTGTAAGCATGTACGGGATCCACGGCCAAAAGCATTTTCCCACCGTTGAGGATAAATTGATCCAAGGCATATTTGGCGGTGTCCGAAAAAGGTTTGCGCGGGCCGGCAATGAGCACCATATCGAAGCGGCGCAGTTGTTCCAAGGTACGTTGGGGATTGGTATTCAAACTATCGAGCGTAAAAGGCGCCAGGCGATAGTAGGGACGCAGTAACATTAAAAGTCCGGCAATTTGGGCATCGGGCCATTCGTCGTGGCCTTTGAGCACGGCAATGGCGGGTTTTTGTTTCAGGCCCAGGCGGTAAACGGCCGATGCAAAAGCATATTCCAGGTTTTCAACGCTGCGGTTTACCTGTTCTTCCACTTCGACGCCGGGCGCGGAAACCATCAAAGGCACATGTTCGGTTTTTCCGCGATAGTGGATTTCGGCCCAGGGAAAAATTTCGATTTGTTCCAAGCGGTTATTACGCCGTACGGTTATGCGCGCAGGCAACATTCCTTGTTTTTCGAGCCGGTCGATGATGCCTTGCTTGGCCGGATTGATAAAACGGTAGTGTACATAGGGATTACGGTCGCGGAAGCGTTCGAGCAGGCGGCGGGTTTCTTCGGCCAATTTGCGGAACGAGGCCGGAAATTCACCTTTCAAATAAACATGGATTTCCAAAGTGCTGTCCACACGGTCCAATACATGCAAAGCCGCAGGCGAAAGCGTGTAGCGTTTATCGTGGGTCATATCCGTATAGCCCAAAACGGAAAACAGGTATAAACCCATTAAAATCAGTAGGAGAGCGATGGCAATATAATTTGTTCGGCCTTTCATTTTTGACGTTTGTTTACACTCAAAACTCCGAGCCATCCGAAAAGCAAAACCCAAAAAAGCAGATAAGCCACGGCATTCCAGTCCATCAAGCCGCCGGTAAGGCGTTCATACACACCGGCCAAACTGAGCCGGCGCAGGAAATAATCGGCACTGCCCACCCATTGAAAACTGGCCAAGCCGTAAAATCCGTAGTAGAGCAGGAACAAAACGAACACGCCGCCCAGGTAAGCACCCGTTTGGTTACGGGTGAGTGATGAAACCCACACACCCGTGGCGGAAAAAATGGCAATCAGGAGTAATAATCCCGTCAAGGCGGCAAGGATTATTCCCCTGTCTATCCGTTCGCCGGGCATCATCAAGGCCTTCAAACCCAACAAATAAATACCCAGCGGCAAAATCATCAACAGGCCAATGAAAAACACGGCCGCTATTTTACCGGCTATGATACGGCTTGTCGAAACGGGTTTGGTAAGCAGGAGTTCGGCGGTTCCCGCGCGGTATTCTTCGGAAAAGGAACGCATACTTACGGCCGGCAGAACAAAAATCAACAACCAAGGAAGCAAACGAAACACCGGCGTAAGGTCGGCAAAGCCCGAAAAAAGCAAATTGTAAGGGCCTTCGAGATACCAAAAGAACAATCCGGCCACCACGGCAAAGGCCATCAAGGTAAGGATGCCGTTGAAGGAGCCGAAAAATTGTTTGATGTCTTTACCGAAAATTTGCCACATACCGGCTTTGCTTTTGGCTATGCGAAGTTAGCATAAATCCGTCAAAGGTTCCATTCCTTGAAAAAGCGGTCGAGGAACATTTCCATAAAACGGTGGCGTTCTTCGGCCATTTTGCGGGCCGTTTCGGTGTAAAGTATATCTTTGATTTTTAATAATTTATCATAAAAATGATGAATGGTCGAGCGGTCATAGCGCCGGTAGGCGGCGACATCGGGCGGCGTGAGCAATGGTACCGACGGGTCATAGATGGGATTGCCGCGTGCACCACCGAAATGAAAGGTGCGGGCAATACCTATGGCACCGATGGCATCGAGCTTGTCGGCATCGCTGACGATGCGAAATTCGATGGTCTCCACGGCCTTAAAACCGGGTTGAATATGGCGCCGGAACGAAAGGTTGGTTACAATGTTTTCGATATGGTGAATCACATCGTCGCGATAATCGAATTCGGCGAGTATTTCCCTGATAATTTCGCCGGTGAGTTGTTCGCTGTTGTGATGATATTTGGCGTCGGCCACATCGTGAAGGTATGCGGCCAGGAGGATGATTTCCAAATCGCCGCCTTCGGCGGCTTGAATTTTACGGGCCAATTGAACGGTGCGGCGTATGTGCCACATATCGTGTGAGGCATCGTGCCGGTTCATCCATTGTTCCACACGGTCGGCTACGCGGGCGATGTTTTGCTCATTCATAGCCGCAAAATACGCAAAAAAAGGGGAATGTATTTAAGGGTGTTCGGAAAGGGAGATGTAGGGCAATTCCCGTTTCTCGGCCTTTACTTCGAAATTCAGCTCGTTTTGCAGATACCGGAGCAGTTCGTCCGGCGTGTCGATGCGGATGTTCCAGTCGTAAACATTCGTGTTTTGACCTTGGTAGTGGAAAATAATGCCCGTTTGCTGCGAGAGGATACGCGCCATTTGCCGGGGAGTGGCATTATCGATGGTCAGGAAAGTGTCATCGGATAGGGAAAGGGTTTGGTCGGGACTGTCGGCGTAGCGGTACAGGCGGCGGTTAAGCCAAGTGGACGTGTCCTTTTCGGTCAAAACATAACGTTCGATTTGCCGTCGGCTTTGACGAATTTGCCAATGCTTTTGGAGAAAAGCTTTAAGCATGGCCCGTTGTTGGCCCGGGGGCAGAACGGGCATACGGATTACGAGCGAAATATCCCGGTTGGTTTCCACCTGATAGGGTTCCAACCCGAAAGCATGGGCGGCGATTTCGCGCAAAGGGCCTTGGCAGGTCACGTTTTTTCCTTTTTCGGAACAATCAAACGGAATTTCGTCGGCAAAACGACGGTAACGGATGCTCAGCGCTTCGATTTTTTCGGTTGTAAACCGGTCGCTAATGGGTTGGGGTCCGGTGCGGACGGGAATAAAACGGTCCGGATCTCCGCTTTGGTTCTCGTAGCGGCGGATATATTTTTGGAGTAATTCGGGCGACAAATCACCCGGACGTCCTTGCCAGATGACGGTTCCCCGGGGGTTCATAAGCATGGCAAACGGAATGCTTTGCACGTTCCAAGCGTTGAAATTGGTGCGGGCCGAGTCCGACAAGGTATAAAACCGGTAGCCCTTGCGTTTCAGGAACGAACGGATTTTGTTTTCGGGCTCGTCGGAGATGTAAACGAACAAAACCTTATCGCCGAAACGTTCCTGTAAACCTTCGGTGTGGGGCATGGAACTGATGCAAGGCGCGCACCACGTGGCCCAGAAATCCACATAAACCAAAGGTTTTTCCTTTTGTGTATCGGAAGGCGCAATGACCCAATTGTTAACATAGATTTGGGCCTTCGATATATTAACGTAAAACAGGAAAAATAATAAACAACAGATTGTTAATAATTTATTCAAGCTATTGGTTTTTGTAAACATAATTTTTGTATTATTGCAAATGTAAAGTGTTGTTACCGCTTATGCAAATAGCGTGCAAAAGATACGAAACCTTTAAATATCAATTTACTATGAAAAAGTTACTTTCTGTTTTAAGTCTGTTCCTGTTGGGTTATTTGGGCTACGCCCAATCCGACGGCTTACCGCAAAATCCCGAACCTGGGAAATGTTATGTCAAATGTACCACGCCCGACGAGTTTAACACCGAAACGGTAACGGTGGAAGTTCGTCCGGCCTACAAAGTACTCAAAGTTATTCCCGCCAAATACAAGTGGGTTACCGAAAAAGTGATGGTCAAAGAGCCGAGCAAAAAATACATCTACCATCCGGCTACTTACAAAACCATCAAAGTGCCTTACGTGAAAAAAGAAGCTTCGAAAACCTACAAGGTTATTCCCGCCCAATTGGGTAACGACAGCAAGGAAATCGAAGTATTCCCCAAAACGGCCCACTGGGAATATTCGTCCTACAAGCAATGCGCCAGCGGCAATCCCGATGATTGTAAAACGCTGTGCTATGTAGAAAAACCCGCCGTTTACAAAACCGTTCCCATCAAAACTTTGGTACACGACGCTTCTACCGAAGAAGTGCCTATCAACCAAGTGGACGGCTATTACCTGAAAAAAGTTATCGACCAACCGGCCCGCGTGGAAGAAGTGGAAATCCCCGCACAATACGCCACCATCAAACGTCAGGTGGTTGATGTGCCGGCCAAAGTGGTCGAAGAAACCGTTCCGGCCAAAACCGTTGAAGTAAAAAAACAAGTTTTGGTCAAAAAAGGCGGTGTAAGCGTTTGGAAAGAAATCGACTGCGGATTGGTTAAACCCAACCGTTTGAACATCCACTGGCCCTTGAACAGTGCCAAACTCACCCCGCAAGCCAAACGTGAAATCGACCGCGTATTGATTCCGCTGCTCAAAAACAATCCGGGTACGCGCATCGAATTGTCGTCGCATACCGATTCGCGCGGTTCCAAAGCTTACAACAAACGCTTGTCGCAAATGCGCGCCGATGCCATCAAAAATTACTTGATTTCAAAAGGTATCGCACCTTCGCGCATCATTTCGGTGGGTTACGGCGAAGAACGCTTGCTGAACAACTGCTCCGACGGTGTTCCTTGTTCCGAAGCACAACATCAACAAAACCGTCGTACCGAATATCGTATCATCAATGCACAATAAGCGTAATTACGCATACGAGACGAAAGAGCCGGTCCCTGTTGGGGCCGGTTTTTTTTGATGTGTCTTTTAGAAAAATTAAAAGGGCGCCCCGGCGCACACGTTCACGCAGCGGCGGCTGCTTCAAGCGGCGGAGCGCTTTCGCATCCGCCGGCGTTCACAGCGTTGCAGCAAGTGTATAATATTGGAAAAGTTGCAGTAATTTTTGTCGAGAACAAAGCCGGCAATTCGAAGGCATAGCCGTAGCTATGGCAAGGATGACCAATGCCGTTATCGGCATAAAGAACAAAACTTGGTTTGAAGTTTTTATGCTTGCTGCAACGCTAGGCGCCGTCGGGCTGTCCGCTTATATTCGCCTTGGCGGATGCCGTGGTTTTGCGCGGGCGCGCGGGCATGCGCGCCCGCGCCCGCCCGTGCGTGGGGCTTCCGCAGGTCGCCTTCGCCGGGCGGAAAAACCATCGGCACCGCCGGCGGCTCATACCGCTTCCATCCCTGGCGCGGGAAACATTTTGGGTATAGATGAAATGAAAGTGGTGAACAGAAAAGTGATTAAGTGAAAGCAAAAATTACCCTGTACAAAAATGGCGTGCCGAGTTTACAATATTTCAAACTTACGCTTTACTTTAATGTACTTATCGGCAATAATTGAATCGGATTTTACCTTTTCGGGATAATCCTTTTGTAGAAATTCTATTACGACTGAATTTCCTTTTATTTCTTTAAGTATATCGGGGTGTCGGATGATTTGCCTGATAAAGTCGAACGACAACCCAATATTTCGGTTTACGGTTTCTTTATTGGTCATTTTTTTAATCTTTTAATATATCGTTTTTTATAGAATTCCCAACGGTCTTTTAAGTCTTGTTCTGCATATGCTAATGCCGTTTCCAAGTTGTCAAATTCAATTACTTGTTTTTCTTTTTCTCCATTCGGATACAAAACATCTCTGTGAAAAAAACCGTGAGCACAGTCATATCTTACAATAGCTCTCCACTTTCCATTATAAAACGTTTCGTATTGAACCACAATATCAATGACCTTGCCCTTTTCCACGTTTATACGCATTCTGAGTCTTTCGTTATTGTATTTATCCAGATATTTTATGAATTCCTTGTCTCCCAATTTGCTAAGTCATTATTTGAATAACAAATATAACAAATTTGGTTCAAAGTATTTAAAAATAAATTTTTGAACCAACTATCCAAATTTCACACATACCCCTATTTTTTTGTATAACTATGAAAAAAAATATACTTTTTATTTCATTATCAAGTATTATTGTGGGTATTTCCAACAAAAAACATTACTTTTGCACGAAACAATATCAAATTCCAAATTCATGAACATTCGTTTTATCGTCCTGCAAGAAACCCTCGGCCGGCGGCCCGTGGATGTGCCTCCCGTGTCCAAACGTTCCGAGATTTTCGAAAAAAACGTTTTCAACGACGAAAAACTGCGTCAATATGTGGATAAAGCCACCTTCAAGGCATACCTCCGCGCCAAGGATACCGACGAAGGTATTTCCCGCCAGTTGGCCGACAAAATAGCCCAGGCCATGAAGCAATGGGCCTTGGAAAACGGCGCTACGCACTACACCCATTGGTTCCAACCGCTCACCGGCGCCACGGCCGAAAAACACGATAGCTTCCTGGAAAAACTACCCGACGGTTCGGCCCTTGAAACCTTTTCGGGCGACCAATTGGCCCAGCAGGAACCCGATGCTTCCAGTTTTCCGTCCGGCGGCTTGCGCAACACCTTCGAAGCCCGCGGTTACACCGCGTGGGATCCCGGTTCGCCGGCCTTTATCTACGGAACTACTTTGTGTATTCCCACCGTGTTTATTTCCTACACCGGCGAAGCGCTCGACTACAAAACGCCGCTCCTGCGTTCCAAACACGTGCTCAACGATGCCGCCGTGCCCGTGGCGCAACTTTTCAACCGCAATGTGGAAAAGGTTTTCCCCACGCTGGGTTGGGAACAGGAATATTTCCTGGTGGACCGTGCCCTCTACCGCGGACGCCCCGATTTGATGCTCACCGGACGCACGCTCCTGGGCCATGCGCCGGCCAAATCACAACAACTGGACGATCATTATTTCGGCTCCATTCCCGCCCGCGTGATGGCCTTTATGCGCGAATTGGAAATCGAAGCGCTCAAATTGGGCATTCCGGTCAAGACGCGGCACAACGAAGTGGCGCCCAACCAATACGAAGTAGCGCCCGTGTTCGAAGAAGCCAACCTGGCCGTGGATCACAATGCCCTGATGATGGATTTGATGACCAAATTGGCTCCCAAACACGATTTTGAAGTGCTGCTGCACGAAAAACCCTTTGCCTATATCAACGGCTCGGGCAAGCACAACAACTGGTCGCT
>WGAP01000182.1 GCA_015494775.1 Flavobacteriales bacterium
CCTATTCCGGCGGTCCGAAAGACAGTGTTTGGTTGTTTGTCCGCATCGATACTTCGGGCATTTTTCACGCCGACAGCATACGGCCCGAACCGGATAAAAATTTTGCCCGTAAACTTGACAGCATTTTGAACACATTCCGCGCCCTTCCGGCACATGAAGCTTCGCAGGCGGTGGAAATCCGTTTCAGAATTCCGGTGGTAATATCGGAACAAAATCCCTAAAAAATGCCCTTCGGGCATTTGTGTGGCTTTTTCCTAACTTTGTGGGACTTCATAAAAAAACAAATACGATGAAAAAATATCTTTTTTTGGTCTTGTTTGTTAGCGGCCTGCTGATGCAAGCTCAGGACAAAAAACTAACGCTCGAAGATGCCGTATTGGGCTACTACAAGGGCCTTTATCCCGAACGGCTTCAAAACCTGCAATGGGCACGCGACAAGGATTATTTCCTGTATAAACAAAAGGACACCTTGTTTATCAAAAATACTTCCAATCAAATCGTCAAAACTTTTACGGCCAAGGATTTCGATGCCAAACGTTTGCCGCGTATCCAAAGTTTCGACCGGCAATATTTGATTTACCGGCGCGATACTTTCTACGTGTTTTTTCCTTGGCAGGGCGGCAAAGCCGACACATTGTATTTTCCCAAAACGGCCGAAAACAACGATTTGGATGCCGCACGCAAAACCGTGGCCTATACCGTCGGGAACAATCTTTATGTGGCCACGCTCCGAAAAACACAAATCGCCGTAACGCACAACCAAAATCCCGATACGGTGAACGGGCAGGCCATTGCCCGTAATGAATTCGGCATCAACAAGGGAACATTTTGGTCGCCGCGCGGAAATTATCTGGCCTTTTACCGCAAAGACGAGAGTCAGGTGGATGATTATCCGCTTGTGGACATCACCGTAACGCCCGCCCGCTTGCACAACATCAAATATCCGATGAACGGGCGCGGAAGCGAAGAGCCCGGCGTGGGCGTTTTCGATATGCAAAGCGGAAAAATGATTGCGCTTCAACTATTTGACAAGGCGGGGAAAAATCATTACGTAACCAACCTGGCTTGGGGGCCTGACGAAAAATACATCTATCTGGCCGAGGTGAATCGCGACCAAAACCATATGTGGTTCAACAAATACGATGCCCGTAGCGGAAAATTCGTCAAAACCCTGTTCGAGAAAACCAATCCCAAATGGGTGGAACCCGAACATCCTGCCTATTTTGTGCCCGGAAAGCACGAATTCGTTTGGCTGAGCGAACGGGACGGATTTATGAATCTGTATCTCTACGATACCGACGGGCATTTAATCCGCCGGTTGACAAGCAACAAATTTGTAGCCAAGGACATCGCCGGGTTTTCATCCGACGGGAAATACGTTTACTTCATCGGTACGGGCGAAGACCCGCGCGACAATAAACTGTTCCGTGTTGAACTGCGTCACGGCCGCCAAAAAACGCTTACGGCCGAAGGCGGTTGGCATTCGGTGATGCTTTCGCCGTCCGGAAATTATTTCCTGGACGTGCATTCCAATGTGGATTTGCCGGGAAAAACCTGCTTGGTTCCCACCGCCAAGCCCAAGCACAAAACCTTGCTGTTTACCGCACCCGACCCTTTGAAGGATTACGCCATTGCCAAACCCGAAATGTTCCGCATCCGCGGCGAATTTACCGATTGGATTTACGGCCGCATCATCAAGCCCGCCGATTTCGACCCGAACAAAAAATACCCCGTTTTGGTTTATGTCTATGGCGGTCCGCACGTACAATTGGTGCAAAACCGTTGGTTGGGCGGTGCGCGGCTTTGGATGTTTTGGCTGGCTCAGCAGGGGTATATTGTGTTTACCGTGGACGGCCACGGCTCGGATAACCGCGGATTTGGCTTCGAAAGTGTAATCCATCGCCGCTTGGGTCAGGTGGAAGCCCGCGACCAAATGGACGGTATCGCCTACCTGAAAACCCTACCCTATGTGGACGGCAACCGTATTGCCGTACACGGCTGGTCGTTCGGCGGATATATGACGCTGACCCTGCTCACCGAATATCCCGAAACCTTTACGGTGGGCGTGGCCGGCGGCCCGGTTACCGACTGGAAATGGTATGAAGTGATGTATGGCGAACGCTATATGGACACCTACAAGCAAAATCCCGAAGGATTTAAGCAAACTTCCATCCTGAACAAAATCGACCGGTTGCAGGCCAAATGTATGACCATCCACGGCTATCAGGACGATGTGGTGGTGCCGCAGCACGATATTGCCCTGCACGACCGCGCCATTGCCAAGGGCGTTCAAATGGATTTTTACCTGTATCCGCGTTCCAAACACAATGTTTACGGCTTCCGTCGGGTGCATTTGATGCGGAAAATTTTGAATTATATTATGGAGAATAACAAATAGCAAGCCGTGCAATTTTGTCAGTTCCTCCTGCTAAGGAACAAGATTTGATGCCCGATTATTGAACGATAAAACTTAAAAAAATGAACACCCATTTTGAAACACTCAAAAAACATAAAGCCGACAACAATGCGGCGGATTTCAATAAGGCATTAAATCAGTTCCTGCCCGGTTTGGAACGCTACATTCGCCACCGGATCAAAACCGCCGAAGCCAAGGGCTTATTGCCGGTGAACTTTTATGCCCCGGCCGATGTGTTGGCCGAAATTTATTTGCGTATTTACAATGATTTTGACCGTATCAACGATGCGCAAGAACTCAAAATACGCATGTTTCAAATCGCCGATGATATCATCCGATCCTACATTGATAAGGAAAATAAAATAACCCGCAAAGTGCCCGTTTCGCAAATTCTGGCGGATGAATTGAAAATGCTCGAAGAAAAAATTACGGCCAATGCCGACGGCGAACCCGTGCTGGTGAATGAGTTGGACGATATTTCCTATCATCAGGATGAATTCAAACCCAAAGTATTCCTCTTTGACAAAGAAGCCCAAAACGCCTTTGCCCGCGCACTGGGATTGTCGCCCCAAGATTTCCTCGATAAAACCTATCGTGGCATTTTCGGAAGTGTTTACGGTCAATTGCCCGAAACCATCCGTCAAATTCTCGACCTCACGGCCATTGGCGGCCTCACGCCCGACGAAACCGCCAAGGTCATCGGTATTTCGGCAGGCGAAGTGAATAACGTCCTCGAAGGCATCAAAATCAAAATCAACCAAAACCGCTAATGGCCAAAAAACAAAGCCCTTTTAGCAACCGGATCAATATCCAAAACAAAAAAGCCCGCTTCAACTACGACATATTGGAAAAATACGAAGCGGGCATACAACTCACCGGCACCGAAATCAAGGCCATCCGGATGGGCAAGGCATCCATCGGCGAAAGTTTTTGCAAGTTCAACGACCGCGGCGAACTTTTTGTCCACAATATGTATATCAAAGAATACGACTACGGAACGCATTACAACCACATCCCCAAGCGTGACCGCAAGTTACTCCTGCACAAAAAACAATTGCGCAAGCTCCGCCAACAATTGGACACCAAAGGCATTACCATTGTGCCCTTGCGGCTTTATATCAACAACCGCGGATTGGCCAAAATGGAAATTGCCGTGGCCCGCGGCCGCAAACTGCACGACAAACGCCAAGTGCTTCGCGAACGGGACATCGCGCGCGAACTGGATCGGGAACGGAAAAAATATATTTGATTTCCAATGCACGATAACTGCAAAAAAATCACGTAAATTTGTGTCTTAACAAACCAAATTGCTTTGGAAAAAATCACCCGTGAGATTTACGAACAAATTCAAAAGGCGCACCAAATGGTGCTCCTGGTGCATACGCATCCCGACGGTGATTGTTTGGGTTCGGCTTTGGCCCTGGCACGCGTGTTGAACAAACTCGGAAAAAAGGCCGTGGTGGTCAGTCCCGATGCCATTCCCGAATATCTGCAATGGATGCCGGACACGGACAAGGTTTTGATTTATGAAAATTCCCGTAGCGAAGTGGATCAAGCACTTCAAAAGGCCGATTTGATTTTCCTGATCGACCACAATACTCCCAAACGGACAGGTGAGCAATTGGCCGAAAAATTGGAAAAATATGTGGGTAAAAAAACTTTTATCCTGATTGACCATCACCTCCAACCCGACCCGCGCATCGACCTGCAAATTTCCGACCCGGACAAGGCCTCCACGGCGGAACTCGTCTTTGATTTCTTGCAGGCGACGGGCCTTTGGGACCGGTATGCCGACCGCGAAACGGCCACGCTGATTTATACGGGCATTATGACCGACACGGGCTCGTTCCGCTTCGGTAAAACCTCGGCCGGAACGCACCACGCGGCCGCCGAACTCATTGCCAAAGGAGCGCCCAACGAATACATTCACGTGCAGGTGTATGACACCTATTCCTACGACAAAATGCAACTGCTGGCCCATGCGCTTCGGCATATGAAAGTCATTCCCGAATGCGGCGCATCCTATATGGTGCTCGACCGCCAAACCCTCGAAAAATACCACTACCGCCCGGGCGATACCGAAGGTATCGTCAATTACGGCATCTCGCTCAAAGGCATTGCTTTTACCACCCTGATTACCCAACTGCCCGATAACGACAGTATTAAACTCTCGTTCCGTTCCAAAGGCAATTTCGATGTCAATACTTTTGCCCGGAAATATTTCAACGGCGGCGGACACAAAAACGCCGCAGGCGGACGAAGTTCGGCTTCCTTGGCCGATACGGTCGAAAAATTGGAAAAAGCCATTCGCGAAAACTGCAATAAAATCCTTGCCAATGCGTAGGTGGCTTTATTTTCCGGCTTTCATTCTTTTGCTAGCCGCCTGCCGCCGGCAACCGGAGCCGCGCTTTCCGGTAATGCACACCTATCACCACGATTACAGCCGTTCCATTGTGTTTAACAAGGCGCGTTACCGGGCCGAACAAAAAATTTTCGACAGCATTGTCAAGGCCGATACGGCACATCATTACCTGAACACCGGAATAGGAATGCGCTATTACTACCTTCGACGCCCCGATACTACCCTGCCCCGTCCCAAACCGGACGACAAAGTCCACGTACGCTACGGTATTTATTACCTTTTGGGCGACACGATTTATACGCCCGATGAATTGGGCATTAAAACCTATCACGTGGACAAGGAAGAATATTTTATGGGATTTCGCGAAGCGATCAAATTGCTTCGCCCCGGCGAAGAAGCCGTTTTCCTGGTGCCCTCCTATGCCGGATACGGCGTATTGGGCGACGGCGACCGCATCCCGGGCAATACACCCCTCAAACTCTACGTTCAACTCCTGGAAATAGAACCGAAAAAAAATAAACAGCAATGAAAAAGTTTTTGATGCTTATGGTAAGTTTGGCTATGTTGAGCTTGGCCGGTTGCAAATCCGCCAAATACAAACATCTGCCCGACGGACTTTATGCCGACATTCAAACCGAAAAAGGCGACATTCTCGTGCGTCTTTATCCCGACAAAGCCCCCGTAACGGTGGCCAATTTTGTCAGTTTGGCCGAAGGGACCAATCCTTTTGTCAGTCCGCAATACAAAGGGAAACATTTCTACGACGGATTGACATTCCATCGCGTTATCAGCAAGGGCAACGGTGATGCCAAAGATTTCGTCATCCAAGGCGGCGACCCGCTCGGAACCGGCGAAGGCGGCCCGGGCTATGAATTCAAAAACGAAATTTCCGACCTCAAACATACCGAAGGCACCCTTTCGATGGCCAATGCCGGCCCCGATACCAACGGAAGTCAGTTTTTTATAACGCTCACCAAAACCCCTTGGCTCGACGGCCATTACAGCGCATTCGGAAAAGTGGTGCAAGGAATGGATGTGGCCCACAAAATTAAAAAGGGCGACAAAATCCTCAAAGTGGAAATTATCCGCAAGGGCAAACAAGCCAAGGATTTCGACGCCGTCAAGGTTTTTTCGGATTATATGAAGCAAAAACAAGCCGAAAAACAAAAAGCCCAAGCCCTGCAACAAAAACGTGCCGCACAATTTGCCGAATGGGAAAAACAAGCCAAAAGTTATCCTTCGGGCCTGAAAATTTATTGGAAGAAACACACCCAAGGCAAAAAGCCCGTCAAGGGTCAAATCGTGTATGTGCATTATAGCGGGTATTTCAAAAACGGAAAAATGTTCGATTCGTCCGAAAAACGAAAAATCCCTTTGAGTTTCAAGGTGGGAACCGGCCGCGTCATTGCCGGTATGGACGAAGGTATATTGCAAATGCGCGAAGGCGAAGAAGCGGTTTTGTTTATTCCCTCGCATTTGGCCTACGGCCAACAAGGCGCAGGAAATGTTATTCCCCCTGATACGGATTTGATTTTTGAAGTCAAATTGGTCAAAGTGGGTGAAAAGTAATTGTGTGGAAACGAATAATTGTTTATCTTTAATTTTTGAAAATGAATAAAATTTATCGCCCTATGGAAAAGAAAATGCACTACCTGAGCGACTTGGAGTTCAACTTGGACACTTGGAAACGTGAGCTAAAATTTCACCGCGACGAAATGGATTCTTTTCAGGAAAAATTGGACGAAGTCGCCGCCCGCAAGGATTTGGACAAAGATGCTTTGGCCAAATTGGAACGTTTTCAGAATAAAATTATGCGCGAACGTAAGGTCATTTCCGATTTACTCCACAAAATCAAGGAAAAACGCCTCAATATCCGCCAAGCCGACATTACCGAACCCCTGGACGGACGGCTTTATCGCGAACAACAACCCCTGCGCGACGAAATGCGCACCTACATCCGTCTCCATTACGATTTCAAGGAAGAAATGATGGACTTTTTTACCGAATGGCTCGACTGATTTC
>WGAP01000183.1 GCA_015494775.1 Flavobacteriales bacterium
ACATTGGATTTATGACCCGCAAATACGATATGGCACGCAGTTTGCACAGCTTGTTCGAACAAAACATCGACCGTGTGGAACGACTTTTGCGTTATGCCATTCGCAATAAATACGCCCGCAATCCGCGCACTTCGGACGAAATGGCCCGTTTGCTGAACGATTGGAAATATTTCCGTTACAATACGTCCAATGTTTTGTTTTCGGCCGAGCGCACCTTGTTTGCCACGGCCAATTCCATCGATTATCATACAAAACTTTTAGCTCAAAAATTGATGACCGAATGAAAACCCGTTTGGTGCTGTTTGTAGGTTTGATGATGCTGCTTCCTTTGGGCGTTTCGGCCCAATACGATGCCCGTCAATTGACCGGTTTGTATCATATGACGCTTCGCTCGCGCATATTAACCGAACGTATTTTGACCGATGTGGTGTTATTGGACAATAAAATTAAACCCGCCCAATCACGCGAAAAATTATTGACCGATTTGCACGATTTTCAGGATTTAAGCGATAGAATCATCGGTCAGGTGCCAAAAAATGACCCGCAACTTCCGCATTTGTTCAAAAAGTGGAAAAACAAATCCGATCAGTGGATAGCCACGGTCAACGCGTTTGCCGAAAAAGGAAAAAATGTCAAGGATATTTTCAAATTGGTCAAATCGATTAATTCGTCCTACCAATCATTGAAAGCTCACTTGGAATTATTGTTGGGCTTTTCGCAGGAGCAATTGGACAATTTTTCACGTTTGACCGGTGTTTATATCGATACCGAACGCAGTTTTGCCGCCTATGTTCTTCAACGAAGCGACGCAAAACATGTTTATGAAAAAAATTACAAGGATGCTTCCGGCAAATGGAATTCGCCGATCAATGCGCTGCTCAAACTGCGCAAGCAAGTGGGCAAGAAGGGAGAATTGCGCCGGCAAATCAATTTATTGCTTACCGATTTGGTTTTTTTTAACCAGGCCCAGGAGCGTAACTATGACCCACTGATGATTTACGCGCCTTTTCTTAAATTTGACGCTAAATATGACCGGCTTTATGAGTTGGTCTTTAAATCGAGCCAATGGATCTAACACGATATAAAGGGTTTTGGTTGGCCTTGTTGCTTGTTTTGCCGCTACGGGCACAGCAAGCGGGCATGTCGGATGCCGAAGCGGTGGGATACATGGAAAACATGAGTCTGCATGCCATCGATGCCGCCCGTCAGTATTTCTACTATATGCAAGGCGTGGACCCTTTGGGAGCATCCCGCCGGTTGGATAACAGTTTGGCCCTTACCGAAAACGATTTGATTGCCTTGGAGCATTATGCGGTGCAACATCCCGAATATTTAAAGCAGTGGAAAAAAATTTCGGGTTATTGGTATAATATTCGAAACCGTTGTGTGCATTCGCCGGCTACCAAAACCGAACAACGGATTTTTGAACATCTCAACAATATGAAACGGCTTTTGGTCGAATGGCAAAACAAGTTGGGTCAAACGTCGGATGCCGGTCCCTTGGATGATTTACGCTATCGTACGCAGTTTGTTTCCTTGCTTTTTTTACTAAAACATAAATATCCCAAATCGATTTATCCCAAATGGTTGGATGTGGAATTGGAGGCCTATAAAACGCTTATTCAGAATTTGCCAAAAACGCTTACTGCACGTTCGGTAAAAAATGCCGAACAGGAACGTTTCTTTCGTTTGCTCAATGATTATGTGGCGGCCCTGACGGCATCACAACCCAATCCGCAAAAGGTTTACGAACTCTCCGAGGAAATACTACAACGTATCGACACCTATTGATTTTCCTGCGGTTCGGTGTAATAGATGCGCAGTTCCACCGGATGGTCGGCGGCCAGGTTGCCTTTGAGCACCGTGCCGAAAGGCGTATCGGCGTCGGGGTCTTCTTTCCGGTTGATGCTACTGATAAATCCGCTCAGATCGTTGGTAATACGCACACCCAAACGCACATTGGCCGAATCCTTGCGTAAAATCTCCTTGACGGTGCGGGTGATGTTTACGTTATAATATTTCAAGTGGGTAACGGAATCTTCGTGTAGTCCGCCGTCATAGACTTTCAACATTTCCGATACATCCACCTTTTGGCCGTTTTCCAATTGCGGACTCAAATCGGTAACGGGCGTGCGGTAATCATACTTGTAGAGGAATAATGTTTTGGGATGCTGGGCATCCGGCACGTCGTTCATTTCGGTTTCGTCCACATAAAACCGGAGATTGGCTTGGTTGATAATCCAATTATTGGTGCGTAGTTGATACAATTCCTGCGGGTCGAAAAGACGGAGCATGCCCATACTTCCCGCATCGCCTTTGAGGTAAACCTTCTCTTGCCCGGTTTGCGGGTCGGCCGAGGTGATGGCTTGTTCCACGCCGGGGTAAAAATGGTTGCGGTAAACATTAACCTTTATCCGTCCCGTTAAAAGAATTTTTTCGTAGCCGTGATCCATATAATCATCCGAAGGGTCGTCGGGAGTACCGTTTTTATTGATAAAACTGTATCGATAGGCCAGCAGCAAATACACTTTGCTTCCGTCCAACAGCATCATTCCGCCGGAAGTGCCGTCGGCTTCGGCATGGATATATAATCCGCGGAAATAGGTTTGGAATAAATTATTATCGGTAATCAACGGTTGGCCGGCTTTGTCAAAAATTTTTTGACGGAAAAAAGTAGTATCCAAATTGATATGAAATTGCGGCCCGATGGTATCTTTTCGCAACCCCGTTTTTATTTCTTCGGGAAGTTCCAAATCGTCAAAAGCGGTATTGAGAGGAATGGTATCCACAAAAAAAGCAAGGTCGGGAACAAAATGATTGTTTTGATACAACAAATCCGTGTTATGTTGCATAAAATTAAAATCGGAATAATAAGAACGGCTGCGGATGAAACCCGAGTTGGGGTCATAGGGAAAAAGGTAATAATTGTTGTAGTAGGCCGATAATTTTATGGGGCCGCTGCCGAAAACGCTATCCACCTTGTAAACCGGCGTGTCGTCGGTGCTTTGGTCTTCGTCTTTTTTCGAGAAAAACGGAATACGCAATTGCACGAAAAGGATGGAATCGGCGTTGAGAAAATTCTCGCTGGCAAATCCTTCGGAATTGTTGAAAGTAATTTTCAAATCCGCTTCGGTGGTTCCGTAGGCCGGATGTTTGTAAACACCAATGGCTACCAACGATTGACCTTCGGCCTTGACGCGTGCTACGGGATTGCTGTAAAATTTCACATGAGGCGCCGAATACATTTCGAACCTATAAAAAGACGGGTTGGTTAAATCGGCACCAACCTCGCTGAATTCTTTTTTGCAAGCGGCCAACATCAGGGCGGCCGTCAGGAAAAACAGGATGCGTTTAATCATTGTGTCCCAGGGTTTGGAATTGTTTCATAATCTCGCCAAAGATACGCGGATTTTCATTAAGCATGCTCAGGTTTATCTTGCCTTTAAGCTGGGTTCCGCTATCGTAGATTTGCTTCAAATCGGATTCCAAATCCTCTTCGCCGTTAATCAGCAAATCGGCGTATTGCGAAGCACCCCTGAAAAGGTTAATCCGTTCGGAAGGCAAATAGTATTGGTATTCTTCGGGCAAAATATCGTCGAAAACAAATTTTTTCTCGGGGTCAACGGGTAATTCTCCTTTGTAGGGTTCGTCGTTCACTAAAATGTGAATGGTTTCGGTGTTCGAGAGCAAGGGTTCGTCCTTGTAATAAGTTTTCAAATACAAAGGCAAAAACGAAGTAAACCAACCCAAATTGATGATGTAATCGGCATTCCAATTGAGTTTTTTGGCCGTTTCCACGGTGCTTTTGGCAAAAAAGAGCATAAAATCGGTCAGGTCGGGGCGTAAATTTCCGTTTTCGTCCTTCCAAATCATTTTTCCGTGAAAATTTTCCAAGCTATCGATAAAATAAACCTGCATACGCTCCTTGGGGATGGACGAAACCTTGATGGTCAGGGGAATATCCTCGTCGTCCACCACAATATTGACGCCCGATAGCCGGATGACTTCGTGCAATTGTAATTTACGCTCGTTGATAACGCCGAATTTGGGCATAAACATACGCACCTGGGCACCTGCCAAATGCAAACTTTTGGCCAAACGGAAGGCCAATTCCATATACGGATAATTATCAAGATAAGGAACAAAGCCCGTGGATGCAATAAGAAATCTGCGATCCTTCATGGATTAGGATTATTTAATATACAAAGTTACGAAAAATAGCCCGAACAGGCAATTTTTCAATGTCCGGGGGTTTTGATTGAACAAACGTCAACCTGCGGAGGATTATTATCCGTCGATGGGAAAAATATCCAAAGCATTGTGGGTGGTGATGCAAGCTATTTCCCCGGGCGTGGTGCCGTAGATTTCCGCCAATTTGGCTACAATGTATTTCAGGTAGGCCGGTTCGTTTCGTTGGCCGCGGAAAGGTGTGGGCGTTAGCCAAGGCGCATCGGTTTCCACCACGATCCGGTCCATGGGAATTTTTTCCAAAAAACGGTCGATTTTTCCGTTTTTGAAGGTTACCACGCCGCCTATGCCCAGCCACATATTCAGGTCGATGGCTTGGCGGGCTTGTTCGTAGGAGCCCGTAAAGCAATGAAAAACGCCACGCAGCCGGCCGTCTTGTTCCTCGCCCACAATACGTAGCACCGGTTCGAAGGCCTCGCGGATGTGAATGCTCACCGGCAGGTTGCTTTCCTTGGCCCAACGAAGTTGGGTGCGGAAAACCTCTTCCTGTTCACGCGCAAAACTTTTGTCCCAATACAAGTCGATACCGATTTCGCCGATGCCGTAATATTGATTCTCGGACAAGCTCCGTTCCACGACGGACAGGCGTTGTTTCCAATGCTCGTCCACCGATGTGGGATGCAAACCCATCAGCGGAAACATCAGGTCGGGATATTCCTCCACCGTTGCCCGTAACCGGTCGATGCTTTTATCGTCGATGTTGGGCAGGATGAATTTTTCCACATCCTCGTCCAGCGCACGGCGGATTACCCGGTCGCGGTCGGCATCGAATTGTTCCACAAACAAATGCGTATGCGTGTCGATGATCATAGCAGGGGCTTTTTCTTGCGCGTAACGATGAATTCTTTCAGGTAAAAGGGCTCGAAGTATGCCGTGTCGGCAAAATCTTTTTCCCGGAATTTTTTGTAGGCCGGCTCCACCATCCACCGGGCCGAAGGGTAAATCACTTCGGTAAAAACGGCCTGCGGATGACGGACGACTTGCCGGGTTTTTTCCAGGGCATCGCCGGCGAAATATATGGGCCCGCGTTCCAAGCGGTCGGAAAAACTTTTTTCGTCCAAAATCAGGGCTTCCACCGCTGTAAGCGGCCGGTAATTTAGGTCGTAAACAGCCGTATAAACTTCCATCCGGCGGGCATCGATCAGCGGAACAATCACGCCCCGCTTTGCTTGCACGCCGCGGGCAATAATTTCGAGCGTAGGCACCGTTATGAGTGGAATGTTCAAGGTGTAGGCCAAGCCCTTGGCTGCCGAAACGCCTATGCGCAGGCCCGTGTAGGAGCCGGGCCCTTCGCTCACGGCCACCGCGGCCAAGTCGCGCAAATCCCAACGGTTGCGTCGCAGGATTTCGTCGATAAAAACGTGCAAAGTTTCGGCATGCGAATATTGCGGCGTGGCCTGTTCTTTCAAATCCACAAGCCGGCCGTCTTCGGCCAGGGCCACCGAGCAGTTTTTGGTGGCCGTTTCCAAATGTAAAATTTTGGAGCTCACGGCGCGATTTTTTGTTGGCTCATCCGCTTGTCCGGTTGCCGGTGTTGCAAAATGATTTGTACGATTTCGCGGTATTTTTCGGGATGACGGACAAAGTCCACGCCCGTAACGTCCAATATCAGCACGGGCATATCGGTTTGTTCCTGCATAAACTGCATGTAGGCCTTATGAACGTCTGACAGGTATTTGGCCGTGATGTTTTTTTCGTATTCGCGTCCGCGCCGGGCGATGTTTTCCAAAAGGTTTTCGGGCGTGCGATACAGGTAAACATACAGGTCGGGTTTGCGCAGGTCGCGATACATGAAGTTAAAGATTTTGCGGTAGAGCGCATATTCGTCGTCGGTGAGTGTAACACCGGCAAAAATCAAGGATTTGATGATGAAATAATCCGAAATCAAACCGTCCGAAAAAAGCTCGGGTTTGGACAATTCGTCGGTCAGTTGTTGGTAGCGGTCGGCCAGGAACGACATTTCCAGCGGAAAGGCGTATCGTTCGGGCTCGGCGTAGAATTTGGGCAGGAACGGGTTTTCTTCGAAGCGTTCCAGGATGAGTTTGCCGTTAAAATCGCGGCTCATCATACGGGCCAAGGTGGTTTTCCCCGCCCCGATGTTGCCTTCGATGGTCAGGAACGAAAAAGGAAATTTACCGAAATCGTCGTCCAAGCGTTCCACGCCGTTGCGGTCGTCGGTTTCGGCCACGAGTTCCGCCACGCTTTTGCCCCATCCTGGCACACGAAAATCGGGTGCCAGTTCGGCCCAGGGCACCAACACAAAACGGCGCCGTGCCAGGTGCGGATGCGGAATTTGCAAATCGTCGCGTTCAATGACCAAATGGTCGTAGGTCAGGATGTCGATGTCCAAAGGGCGGTCGCCATAGCCGGTGCGGTTTTCGTTTTCGGGTTCACGTCCGGCTTCGGTTTCCAGGTTTTTGACGGCGGCCAAAAGCGCTTCGGGTTCCAGTGCGGTTTCCACCAGCACCACCATATTGTAAAATTCGGCCCCGTCGAACCCCCAGGCCTGCGTGCGGTAAACGGACGAACGGGCCAGGACGTTGGCAAACGCTTCCATATCTTTCAAGGCCTTTTCCAGCAGGGCGCGCCTGTCGCCCGTGTTGGAACCCAAAGAAAGGTATGCCCGGTGCAAGGTTTCGTCCGCCATAAATTTGCTTGCTTCGTTTCAAGAGCAAAGATGCGAAAAATTCCGTCATTTGTCGGAATGTAATCGGTCATTTTGGCATAAAAGAACCTGTGGGCACCATTGTTGCGTTAGCAAATGCCGAACCAAAAAACAAAAAACATGAAAGTACAAGGTATCAAAAAATTCGAAAAACTGTTTCGACGTGTAGGAAGTATGGATGTGGACAAAAACGACATTGTCCGGCTCAATGATTTTATTAACCGAGCCATTTATCGCTTACTCGAAACCGGTATGGAACGCGCCAAGCTTAACGGACGCGATGTGTTATGGTACACCGATTTGCCTATTACGCAGGGTTTGGAAATCAATATCGAGGAATTTCGCCGTGTAGATGAAGAACTCGATCTTTCGGAAATTTTGGAAACCATTGCCGGACTTCCGCCATTGCCGTTGGCCATTGGCGAAGACATTGAGCAGGAATTGCCCAATATTGCCGGCGGGATTACCATAGCGCTCATCAAAAGCTTCAAAATTATTAACCCAAAACGCAAGAATCCGCAAACGCAAGATTGGGAACAAGTAACGCAGGTGTTTGAGACATTGCTTTAAAATTCATGCAATCATTGTTATGCATGCAACCGCTCTGATTTACGGGCGGTTTTTTTATTAGGGCGCCCGGCCGCGCACGTTCGTGCATGCTGTGTTGCTTCACCTTCGTTCGCACCACAGCGCACTCACGCGGCGCCCGCCGGGCTGTCCGCTCAAATGCGCAGTCGGCCCGCTCTTGCCCTGCAAGCGTGGCGGACGTGGCTTCCGCCGGTCGCCCCGCCGCCACGGCAGGCCTGCGGCGCGCCGCCCGCGCATAACCGCTCCCATCCCTGGCGCGGATTTAATTATGAATTCTAAATTATGAATTTTGAATTGATTTTCAATAACTTACGTTTGTTTTGATAAAAGAAATAATGCGGCGACCTGCCGGCAAAGATCCGGGTTTTTGGATAATGTGCTACCCAAAAAATTGTAGCGGAGCGAGACCGTAGGGCTCGCGAAACCTGTCCCGCACATTGCGGAGCAATGTCGGGAGCCCGCGGCAGACCGCAGGGCTGACGCGGTGGCGGAGGGAAACAAGGCGCGGCCTTGACGCTGGCCCGTGGAAGCCGCAGGTTCCCGTAGCCGCCGAGGAAACCGAAGGGTTCCGAGGCC
>WGAP01000184.1 GCA_015494775.1 Flavobacteriales bacterium
CGGATACGGTCGGCCGATTTTACCAGGTTTTCGTCCCGCCAGATGGCTTTGTTGGCTAACTTGACAAAAACGATAGAAAGTACGGGCAACAACCATACGACGTCCTTCTTCGAAACGGGCGTTCCTCCGGACGTATAGGCCTCGTAAACCCGTAAACCTATGAGAATCAACAAAAGAAAAATAACCGAAACATTGACCCAAACCTGAACATGCCGGAATTTATAAAGGAAAATGTTCAGGAAAATCAACAAGGCGGCAAGCCATGCTCCCGTGGAATAATAGGTGCTGAAATCCGTAGCGGCCGGATAGAACACATAGGTAAAGGTAGCCGCCGAAAGGGCGGCAATCAACATCCAAAGCGTTTGTATTCGTTGGAGCATCGGTTTGCTTTTGCCTTACAAAGATAAAGCTTTTCGTTCGATTTACATTTCCCTTTCCACCACGATGGCGCTTGCGCCGCCGCCGCCGTTGCAAATGCCAGCGGCTCCGTAGCGGGCGTCCTTTTCGTGCAGGATGCGAACCAGCGTGCCCAAAATGCGTGCACCGCTCACACCCAGGGGATGTCCCAGCGAGACGGCGCCGCCGTGAATATTGGTTCTGTCGGGTGGGAGGCCCAGAAGTTTTTCGGTTACCAGGGATACTACCGCAAAGGCCTCGTTGACTTCAAAATAATCGATGTCCGTGAGTTGCAGTCCGGCCTTTTCCAGGGCTTTGGGTATGGCCTTGGACGGCGCCGTGGTAAACCACTCGGGCGGATTGGCTGCGTCGGCATAGGAAAGAATGCGAGCCAGGGGTTTGATGCCCAATGCTTCCGCTTTGCGGCGTGTGGTGATGACCAAAGCCGCACCGCCATCGTTGATGGTGGAAGCATTGGCGGCGGTTACGGTGCCGTCGGGTGTAAACACGGGACGCAGTTTGGGGATTTTGTCGAATTTGACATTGGTATATTCTTCATCGCGGTCGATGATGACGGGGTCGCCTTTGCGTTGCGGAACTTTTACGGGAATAACTTCACCGGCAAAAAAGCCCTTTTCCCAAGCTTCGGCGGCGCGCTTGTAGGAGCGAATGGCATATTCGTCCTGTTCTTCGCGCGAAATATGATATTCCTTGGCCGTGATGTCGGCAAAAACGCCCATGTGTTTGAGGTGAAAACTGTCGGTAAGTCCGTCGAACACCAATCCGTCAACGGCTTTTACATCGCCCAATTTGACGGCCTTGCGGGCGTTTAAATAATGAGGCGCGCGGGACATGCTTTCCATACCGCCGGCCACCATCAATTCCGCTTCGCCGGCCCGGATTTGGGTGGCGGCCAACATGACGGCTTTGAGGCCTGACGAGCAAACCTTGTTGATGGTGGTGGCGGGCACCGAATCGGGGATGCCGCCTTTGATGGCCGCTTGGCGGGCAGGCGCTTGGCCCACGCCTGCTTGGAGCACATTGCCCATAAACACTTCGTCCACCGCGCCGGCGTCGAGGCCGGCCTTTTCGAGGGCACCGGCAATGGCGGCGGCGCCAAGCTCGCCGGCGGGAACACTGCTCAGTCCGCCCAGGAAACTTCCCAGGGGCGTGCGGGCGTAGGAGAGGATAACAATATCGTCGGGTTTTTTCATCGGTTTGAAATTTTTCGGATTGTTCAAACTTACGAATTTTCGGGCGGACGGCGGGAAGTTTTTTTCAGGGAAATGTAATCCCGCGCCAGGGATGGGAGCGGTTATGCGGCGCAGGCGGCGAGCATGCTTTTCCGTCCGGCGTAGGCGACCGGCGGAAGCCCCACGCACGGGCGGGCGCGGGCGCGCGGCACGCGCGCCCGCGCAAAAGCAGCAAGCCGACAAGCCGCATTTGAGCGGACAGCCCGACGGCGGCGGATAGCGTTGCAGCAAGCATAAAATATTCACACCAAGTCTCGTTCTTTTTGTCGATAACGGCATTGGCCATCCTTGCCATAGCTACGGCTATGCCTTCGGATTATCGGCTTTGTTCTCGATAAAAATAACTTCAACTTATCCGACATTTTATGCTTGCTGCAACGCGTGAGGACCGGCCGATGCGAAAGCGCTCCGTCGCTTGAAGCAGCGGCCGCGGCCCCGCCGCGGCGCCGAAGGCGCCGGCGGATTGCCTTCGGCAAGCCGCGCGGGCATTCGCCCGCCGGCGGGGCCCCGAAACCGGCCGCCGGGGCGCCCTAAAAAACATTTTTTGTAACTTCATCCACCAAGTCGTAGGGCAATGGCCGAAAAAATATATGATGCCGTCGTTGTGGGCAGCGGTGCCGGTGCCGGTCCCGTTATTTATACGCTGGCCAAAGCCGGATGGGAAGTTTTGGTGCTGGAAAAGGGGCCTTGGTTCCGGACCGCGGATTTTCGCAAAGACGAACTCGTGGCTACGCGACGCAGTGTTTACACGCCGCCGCTACACAAAGAATTTCACGTGCTTTCGCTACGCGAAAACGGACGGTGGAACGATTATACCACCTTGGAAACGGGCTGGGATTTTTGGAACGGAAACATGGTGGGCGGTTCGTCCAATCTGATGAGCGGTTATTTTCACCGCTTGAAGCCGGTGGATTTTCGTTTGCGGTCGGTCTTTGGCGACATTCCGGGGGCCAATGTAGCGGATTGGCCCGTTGGTTACGATGATTTGGAACCTTACTATGCCCTGGTGGAACGTTTGGTGGGCGTATCGGGCAGGGTGGTGCATCACCGGTTTCAGGAGCCGCGTTCCACGGCGGATTTTCCCTATCCGCCCTTGAAGGAAAACGCCGTGTCGGGGCTTATCGACCGGGCGGCCGCCGGGCTCGGATGGGAAGTTATTCCCACGCCGCGGGCCATTCTGTCCCGGCCCAAGGATGGACGCAAGAGTTGTTATTATTCCAATTACTGCGGAAGCTACGGCTGTGCGTCGGATGCCAAGGGTAGTTCGCGCGTGGCGTTGCTGCGTGAAGCCATGCGCACCGGCCGTTGTACGGTGATTACGGGTGCACAGGTGTTCGGGCTGGAATCCGACGGGCATCACCGCATACGCAAGGCGCATTATTTGGACCCGCAAGGGCGGAAACACGGCGTGAGCGGAAAACTGTTTGTGGTGGCGGCCCAGGCGGTGGAAACGGTTCGCTTGATGCTGATGAGTCGCAATGCGGAATATCCCGACGGTATCGGAAACCGCTACGGGCAAGTGGGGAAAAACCTGTTGTTTTCGGCCGGCGGTGTGGGTGCGGGCGATTTGGTGGCCGGTGATTTCGATGCGGAAAGTTTTCGTGAACTGATGCGTCCGGGTGTGTTTGTCAATCGGAGTATGCAACATTTTTATACCTACGACGACCCGTCCACCGGCCGCAAAGTCAAAGGCGGAACGGTGGATTTCCTTTTCGAACACGCCAACCCGGTGCCGCGGGCCTTGCGCCGGATGTGGGAGGGCGAGCGTTTGCTGTGGGGCGAAGAGCTCAAAAAACATGTCCATGAACATTTTACCCGGCGCCGGCGTTTGCAAGCCGAAATTTTTGTGGATTGGCTGCCCAACGACAATTGCTATGTGGATTTGGACCCGCACCATAAGGATTATCGCGGCTTGCCCGTAGCACGCATCCGCTTGGGCGGACATGAGCGCAACCTGGAACCCGCCCGGTTTTTGGCCCGCCAAACAAGGCGCATTTTCGAAGCCATGGGTTTGAAGGACATCCGGTTTTCGGTTTCGAACGACCCCCCGGCCAACCTGCAAGCGGGCGGAATGCGCTTCGGCACCGACCCGCGCACATCGGTTTTGGATCCATATTGCCGCGTGCACGATGCCGATAATCTTTACGTTACCGACGGCAGTTTTATGCCCACGGGCGGTAGTGTGCCCTACACCTGGACCATCTATGCCAACGCTTTCCGCGTAGCGGAACATTTGGCGGGGCGGGAAAAATGAATTTTTTATTCGCGCCAAACATACCGGGCGGTAAGCACACCCAAGGCATTGACCGTGGCATCCCAGACATCGCCGGTACGATGAAGCGGTAATACGGATTGAAGCACTTCGATAAAGGCACCCAGCAAAATCAGGGCTAGCGCCAAACGCCAACCCTTGTGTTTAACCTGGCCGTGCCACAGGGCAAACAAAAGGAAGTACATAAAAAAATGCACGGTTTTGTCCGAACCGTGCGCCCAATGCAAATCGGGCATGGGATACAAGCTTATTCCCAGCAGGAACAAGGTGTAGGCCCAAGCCGCAGTGCGAAGGAAACTATTTGGCGATATATGCTTGGTACTGCTGTGCATCCATCAGTTCGTCCAGCTGAGCTGCATCCAGGACTTTGACCTTGATAATCCAGCCCTCGCCGTAGGGGTCGGAATTGACCAATTCGGGAGCGTCTTCCAGTTTTTCATTGAATTCCAACACTTCGGCATCCACCGGCATAAACAGGTCCGACACGGTTTTTACGGCTTCGATGGTGCCGAACACTTCGTCTTTATCGACTTTTTCGCCCACGGTTTCCACTTCCACATACACGATGTCGCCCAGTTCGCTTTGGGCAAAATCGGTAATGCCCACCAGGGCGGTGCCGTCGCCGGACACTTTGATCCATTCGTGCTCTTTGGTGTATTTCAGGTCTGCGGGAAAGTTCATAATCCAATGCTTTTGTGGGGACAAATTTAAAGGAAAAATCCAAACGCAAGTCAAACGGATTTTATTTTCGTAAGTCTTTGCGCCTGTCGGTTGTATTTGGAATTTTATGAGACAAGTGTTGGGGGCTACGAAGCCCTTGGGCGCCTTGCTCCGCTCGGCGCTCGTTCGGCGGCGGGCTCCACTGGCTGGCGGTTAAACCACCCAGGCCTTACAAAATGAACATTGCACGTTTTTTAATAATCGATTAGAAAAATCTGGGATGTAAAATTTCTTTATCATCAATTCCATCCATAACATCGCTTTTGCTTTTAGGATACTTGACTTTGAAACTAAAAACGATTTTACGTGTTTCCAAGGGTTTCAAATGTATTTTCCAAGTAAGTTGGCCGCTTATTTTGTCAACCGTAGCCCCGGCCAAATCAATGGGGATTACTTTAATGTCATTGTCTCCTGAAACCGGGATTTGGTCGCGCACTTCAATATCTTGTGCCGTATTTTTATTGTTTTGTACTACGATTTCGTAAGTTAATTCTTTTATCAAGTAAAGTCCGACCAATTTTTCTTTATTATGACTTTTCAGTTTTCTTCTATAAACGTTGAAAGATTTATCCTTGCCCAATGAAATATCCAAAGTGTCTCTTACTTGGCGTGTGTCTAGCATGGAAGTTCCCTGATAGGTTTGATTGTAGAACAAATTGATTTTGGCATCCATCAAAGCCATTTGACGCCAGTGGGGTAGTTCGGCAATAAGGAATGCTCCTTTTTTGACCTTGGGAATGGAAAGGGAGAAATACTCAACTTTGGGATGAAAGGTTTTAATATCAATCAAATGAGGTGTGGCATCGGAAGGAATATCATGCAATGCATCCACAACAAACTTGGTGTTAATATCATCCACTTTGATCACATCATATTTTACTTTATGTGCTACGGAATCCTTTATTGCCGTATTGACAGATTCCTTGGCAATACCGCGGGTGTCCGTGTTTAATAATCCTTCCGAACTATTGTCATAAACATATTCACTCAATACCCAAGTTTTGAGCACCGGCAAATTCAGGTCATCGTTAGTGTTTAAAATAGCCAAGGTTAATTTTTGTCGATCCCAATCATTGCCGGTATTGTTGTAAATCTGTGCCTGATAATGGAATTCCAAGGCGGGATTCTTTTCAACCGCATAAATGGCATAATAAGGTTGCCATTGTGCTTGTCCAACACTGTATCGCAAACGAATATCGGCATCAAACGGTGCTTTTGTTACAACAACGGCTTTGATGATGACATTGCGTTTTTTGAGCTTTCTTTCCAGTTTGCTTTTTTCCTCCCCTATTTTTTTTAGCCGGTGTTGAATGCGGTTCATTTGCTTTTGCAAATCATAGATTTTTAATTGTATGGATTCCATTTTGTTTTGAAAATAGTCGGCACGGGCATTTAATTGATTTACCGTTGCCAATGTATTGCTTTTCAGTTCCATATTTTCTTTCAAAAACAGGATTTGATTTTTCAAGGAATTAACCTTGATGTTAAGCCGTTCCAAAGAATCTTTTGTTTGAAGATATTTTTTTTGAAGTTTATTCCATTCGGGAAATCGGGAAAATTTTACGGGTACTTTTTCCATATCGATACTATACATTTTCGCTCCTTCCGGCAAACTGATCTGCAAGCCCTGTTTATTGATATGTTCGGATATCCCTTTGAAAATCAAGGTAGATTTTCCTGCCGGCAAATGCACTTTGGCTTCTCTGATAATTTCGGCGCTGTTCATATACACCGTAACCTTCGAAATTTTGTGAGAAACTTCGATTTCCTGTGCGGTAACATTCCAAACTACCACCCAAAGAATTAAAGTCAAAAAAATTTTTTTCATAATGATTTTTTTATTGTGTTTAACAGCGGTGTATTTGTTTGCAGTAACCTGTCGTGGTTAACCGAAAAAATTTGTAAGTGTTATTTTATGCAAATATAATTATTGAAATATTATTAGCTTTTATGAAAATAGATTTGATGTTTAAATTTTGAAAGCCGGATAGCCAACGGGCGCGTTTCGATTCGGGAAAGCAAAATAAAATATCGTTTTAAAACAATTTTGCAACGCAAAAATCACTCAGCGACCTGCAAAACAGGTGCCTGAGTGCTGCGCCGAAGGCGCAGTGTATCGAAAGCACCGGCCGTTCAATCAGGTCGCTACGATAAAAATCAACTCAAAACTAAGAACTTAAAATTCATAACTAAATCCGCGCCAGGGATGGAAGCGGTTATGCGGCGCAGGCGGCGCGCATGCTTTTCCGCCCGGCGGAGGCGACCGGAGGAAGCCCCACGCACGGGCGGGCGCGGGCGCGCGGCACGCGCGCCCGCGCAAAAGCAGCAAGCCGACAAGCCGCATTTGAGCGGACAGCCCGACGGCGAGCGGTTTCGGGGCCCCGCCGCGGCGC
>WGAP01000185.1 GCA_015494775.1 Flavobacteriales bacterium
CGGCAATTCGCCGGCGCCTTCGGCGCCGCGGCGGGGCCACGGACGCTGCTTCAAGCGGCGGAGCGCTTTCGCATCGTCCGTTTCCTCACGCGTTGCAGCAAGCATAAAATATCGGATAAGTCGAATTCAAGACTTGGTGTGAAGGTTTTATGCTTGCTGCAACGCGCAGGCGGCCGTCGCGTGCTCCGCTCAAACGGGCCGGCTGCCCGCACCGGCATTTCCATGCCGCGGTGCGTGGGGCTTCCTGTTGGTCGCCTCCGCCCGCGGGAAATGCTCGGGCGCGCAGCCGCCCCGTAACCGCTGCGCCCGCTGGCGCTGTGATATAAAAATTTTCGTATATTGTTCGTAATCAATTCCTGGAAAAAACGGGATTATGCCGAATAGATGGGATAAAACAAAATTTTTACGATGAAAAAGATTTTTTTTCTCTTTTTGGTAATTATAATATCGTGTAACCAACCCGCGAAACATCCCGAACATGTTCGAAAAAAAATTCCTGTGGAATTTAAGCTCAACAAATCCGATTATGTTATCCTGCATTTTGATAAATCATGGAATTGGATTCCCAAAAACGCCCTCCCGACTACACTATCTGATGCCGAATTATTCGAAATAGAAAAAATATTAGAAAAAGCAATAAAAGAGAATAATGAGAAACAACGAGGAAATCCGCAAATGCAAATTCAATTGGAAGATAAAAAACGTCAATATATTCCATACATAAATGAAAAAGGAGAAAAGCTGGTTTGGATAAATTTTTTCTGTTATGATCCAACGGATAATAAGACGGGGACCCTCGCAGATAGCGTCTGGCGGACAGACCCGGTTACGGTTCATGATGGCGGAAATTGTTATTTTAGCATATTAATAAATTTGACCACCCGATCTTATTCGAATTTAGATATCAATGGATATGCCTAAGGTCTAAATTAAGATTTTTTTAAGCGGCGTTTTTTAAAAATCCTATTATGAGGAAAACAAGCGTGAATTAATTATGAATTTTGAATTATAAATTTTAAATTGATTTTCAATGATTTGCGATTTATTTTTTAATAAAAAGCGCAGGTTCCCGTAGCCGCGAAGAAGACCGCCGGCGCCGAGCGCAGCGAAGGCGGCAAAGGGCTTCGTAGCCCGCAAAACTTGCTAAGTATGCAGAAAACACCCAAAAATTACCCTGTCAAACTGCGGTAAATATCCTCCAAACGGGATTTGTAGGCACGGGCGGAATAGTTCCTTTCCACCTCGTTGTGCAGGTTTTCGGCCAGGCGGTTTCGCAAGGACGCATCCGTTATCAGCCGTTCCATGGCTTCGGCCAAGGCGCCGGCATTGTTCGAAGGCACCAAAAGACCCGTTTCGCCGGCACGAATCAACTGACCGACACCTCCCACATCGGTGGCCGCCACCGCCAAGCGGGCCAAGCCGTATTCCAACAAGGCCACCGGAAGACCTTCCCATATTGATGACAACACCCCGATCCGTGCACCAAATAGGTAGGGCGCCACATCGTTTACACCGGAATGCGTCTCAACAGTTCGAGTCAAATCATGCTCCCGAATATACGTTGTTATTTCCCGGCTCGTCGCCTCATCCGATGCTTGACCCACCAAATCCATTTTCCAATCCGGAAATCGCCGGTGTATTTTTTCAAAGGCCTTGACAGCCAATAAAACATTTTTTTCGGGTCGCCAATTGGCCACAACCACAATACGGTCTTTTCGCGCTACTTGCGGCGCGATTAAACGGGCAAAATTATTCAAAACCACTCCTTGGCGAATGGGTAAGGTTTGTAAGGTTTCGCTTAGCTGGTTTTCGTTAACGCCTATCAAGAAATCAATCCTTGCGGCCATAAAGCGCAAAAGGCCGTATCCGCTCCGCTTACCTATGGCGGCACCTGAATGATCGTGCCAAACGACCTTTAACCAAGGCATCCGCCATTTCATCATCAGGGCCATAAACACCGATGTGGAATGGGCGTGGATAATCCGGATTTTGTTTGTCCGGATATAACGGAACAATTTCCGGTAGGCCCGCCAGTCGGCGGCAGAACGTTTTTCCAAGAAAGCATAATGCACGCGCGGAGAAATATCCCGCTTAAAAGGGCCTTCGGCCCGGGTGGTTATCAAATGTATATCGTGTGCATCGGCCATCAGGTTGGCTATACGCACGGCCATACGCTCGGCGCCGCCCGTAGCCAAACTGTCGATTAAATACAGGATTTTCAAACGGTTTTTCATAGCAATTCGGCAATTTCCCGTTCGAAACGTTCCAAGGTAAATTGCCGGCTCCACGCCGCGGCGGCATCGGCTTTCTCCTTGTAAAGCGACGGATTTTGCAAATAACCGGTTATTTCCCGCGCAATGGCTTCCGCATCGGGTTCGACCAAACTTCCGCGCCGGCCTTCATCGAGCATATAAGGCACCGCCGACACACGCGTGGTAACGGGCAAACACTTCCACCACATGGCCTCGGCCACCACCTTGGGCCATCCTTCGCTACGGCTGGGAAAAATCAGAAAATGAGCTTGTTTGTAGGCCTCACGCACCGTTTCGGCACTTTGTTTTCCATGCAAACGAACGGCATCGTTCAGTTTTTGCTCCGCAATCCGTTTTTCCAAATCCGTCCTAACGGGACCGTCGCCGTAAATATCCAAGCGAATGTTTATGTCGCGGCTGCGCAAAAGTCCTACGGCATCCACCGCCAATGCAGGCCTTTTGCCTTCGATCAAACTCCCCACAAAAAGTGCCCGTAGCGGCGCTTGCAAATCCCGCACTTCCACGGGTTCTTTGTCCGTCTCGGAATAACTGGCCGTAAAAAACGGAACGATATTGGACGACTGCCCGGGCCATTCGCCATAAACCAAAACTTTGGCATGCCGCGTAAGTACGGGCGACGAAACGATTTTTTTCTGCAAGCGGTAACTCCACGGCTGCGCCGATTGCGGGTCCCAATTGCCGGCATATTTTACGGTTTTGGGCTTGGCCGGAAAAACCGTTTGTATCAAACTGCCCAGCAGGCCCATATTGCCCGGCAAGCGCAGGTGGATGTGGTCGGCCGCGAGCATTCCACGGAAAATCTGCGTTTTGATCAAGGGTAATTTGACAAGCGTTTTAAGCATTTCCGACGCCCCTATCAACGAAAAGGCCGGCACCCGCAGAAAGCGGACATCCTTGGCATAGGGCTCATCGATGGGCGACGGCGCTTCCTCGCGCAAGGGCGCAACCACCATCACCTCGTCCACATGCTTAAACCACAAATTCATTTCACGCACATAAGGGCCGTAGGCATAAATTTTACCTCCGTGGGCCTTGTGTTGAACGTGCGTAACAATCAGAAAACGCATAGATGGGTCTTACAAGGCAAAAATACGTTGTATCGGCGGCATAAAAAAACTTTTAGGGCGCCCCGGCGCACGCGTTCGTGGCGCCTACGGCATATCGGCAGGCGCTTCGGGACGGCGGAGCGCCCTCCCGCCTGCCGGCACTCACGCGGCGCCGTCGGGCTGTCCGCTCAAATGCGCAGGCGGCCCGCTCTTGCCCTGCAAGCGTGGCGAACGTGGCTTCCCACCGGTCGCCCCGCCGCCACGGCAGGCCTACGGCGCGCCGCCCGCGCATAACCGCTCCCATCCCTGGCGCAGGAAACAGCCGCTATAATTCAATGTGTCCATAAAACTTTTAATGCCACCGCTCAATAATTTTAAGCATTTCATTCGCTTCATATATCCTGCCATTTTCAACATCATTTTCGGCATTATCTATCAATGCATTCAATTCTTCCAAACACATATACGAAAATTCCCTAGGGCTTTGGTTTTTATTTTCCAAACGAAGAAGTTTTTCAAGTTTACCCAATATTTTTTCATTTTCAAGTTTTAAAATCTCATTGACCAATTTTATTTTTCTTACCCGCAATTCCATGACATACTGAGATTTAAACAAATATTATATCCCAACAAACATCCTTCTGTAATCAACATCCGGATCGTTCCCGTTCCGAAAATTCAATCCTACTTCAAAATCTGCCGGGAAATAACCAAACGTTGAATTTCGGACGTGCCCTCGCCAATGGTGGTCAGCTTGGCATCGCGGTAAAATTTTTCCACCGGAAAATCTTTGGTATAACCGTAACCACCAAAAATTTGCACGGCATTTTCGGCAATGCGCACGCTGATTTCCGAAGCAAACAATTTGGCCATGGCGCCTTCCTTGGTCAGTCGTTTGCCCAAGTCTTTCAAATAGGCCGCCTTGCGAATGAGTAATTCCGCCGCATCGATTTGGGTGGCCATATCGGCCAGCATAAAAGCAATGGCCTGAAACGATGCAATGGGGCGGCCGAACTGATGACGTTCCTGTGCATAGCGCCGCGCGGCCTCATAGGCACCTTTGGCAATGCCCAAGGCATTGGCTCCTATCGAAATGCGTCCGCCGTCCAGAATTTTGAGCGCTTGCTTAAAACCCTCACCCACTTTGCCCAAAATATTAGCCTTGGGCACCCGGCAATTGTCAAAAATCATTTCGGCCGTTTCCGAGGCCCGCATTCCCAATTTGTTTTCCTTTTTGCCGGCCGAAAAACCGGGCGTCCCGCGTTCCACCACAAAGGCCGTGGCATTGTTGCGCGTGTTTTTGGGGCCCGTACGGGCCAACACCACCGCCACCTCGGCGCTACGGCCGTGCGTGATGAAATTCTTGGCGCCGTTGAGTACATAATAGTCGCCGTCTTCCACCGCCGTGGTGCTCATGGCTCCGGCATCGGAACCGGTATTGTGCTCGGTCAGCCCCCAAGCGCCGATCCACTGCCCCGAAGCCAGTTTGGGCAACCAACGCCGGCGTTGTTCTTCATTGCCGAATTCGTAAATATGATTGGTACACAAGGAATTATGCGCCGCCACCGACAACCCCACCGACGGGTCGTATTGCGACAATACGTCCACCACCGTTACATAATCCTGATAGTTCATCCCCGAACCGCCGTATTCCTGCGGAATGGTAACGCCCATAAATCCCAATTCGCCCAATTGACCGAACAATTCCCTGGGGAAAATTTGCTCCTCGTCCCATTGCTTGTAGTAAGGCAGAATGTGATGCTTGGCAAAATCCCTTACGGCTTGCTCAATGTGCTGCTGCTCCTCGGTGGGTTTGAATTGCCACATAACTTAAATTTTTAATCAAGTTGTAAATATAAGGCAATTCGTTTGTATTTTTCAACGGGAAAACCGGCTACTTTTTTCAAATCTTCCAATCGCTTGAACGGCCCGTGCAGGGCACGGTATTCCACAATGCGTTCGGCCAAATCGAAATCGATATAAGGATTACGCCTGAGTAGCTGAATATCGGCCTCATTGAGCTTTATTTTGTTGCTAATAATTTTGGGGGTGCGTATTTCAAATCGTTGCCATAAATTTTCGTAGGCCTCGGGCGAAAGTGCATAAATATCTTTCAATTGCTCCCGGATGCTGAATCCGCCCAATTTTTTCCGGTAACGCACAATACGCTCCGACAGCTTGTCGCCAATGCCGTAAACCGCCTTCAAATCTTCGGCCGTGGCCGTATTGATGTCTTGCTTAACGACGGGCGTTGGGTTTTTGGTGTAGCTAAAATCTTTCCGCTTTGATTTTTTGAATTGCGGAATGCGGATATATGCTTTCAATTTGCGATATAAACTGTCCGGTAAGCCGGCCACGCGCCGGAATTCCTCGGCATTACTAAAAAATTTTCCTTGTGCCCTGAATGCGCGAATACGTTTTAATTGCACCGTGTCAATGCCCAGAATGTAGGCCTTGTAATCGGACAAATAATTGGGATTGAACGGATAAATTTCGGGTTTGTTTTCTTCGCCGGCCTTTGTTATTGCGCTGTCCAAGCGGGCAATGGCCAAACTATCGACGCTAAAAACGGGGTAATGCACCGGACGTTTTATCCAATGCACCAAAGCCATTTCGCCCGCTATCAGCAAAACCGTAAACACCAACAGGGCCGCCCGCTGCGCCCGGTTGAAATGTCGATTGTAAGCAGCCACCGGTTTTTTTATTATCCTGTGCTTATTTGCCCTTGTCTTTTTTTCGTATGGCTTCCAAATAACGCTTCAACTCAACGCGCACCTGCGGAGCCAAAAGCATCACACCGATAATGTTGGGGAACACCATGGCAAAAATCATCGCATCCGAGAAATCCAATACCGAGCCCAATTTAACCGAAGCGCCCACCACCACAAAGAAAAGGAACAAAACCTTGTAGGTCAAATCCGATGCCTTGCTGCGCCCGAACAGGAATTTCCATCCTTGCAAGCCGTAATAAGACCACGACAACATGGTGGAAAAGGCAAACAAAATCACGGCAATGGTCAGGATGACCGAAAAATGCGGCAACACTTTGTCGAAGGCCTGAGACGTTAGTTCCACGCCCTGAACTTTTTGTCCGTAGTCGAAAAATCCGTATTTGACGTTGGTAATTATCAACACCAAAGCGGTCATGGTACAAATCAACACCGTGTCGATAAAGGGTTCCAGCAAGGCCACAATTCCCTCGCTGGCCGGAAACTTGGTTCGCACGGCCGAGTGGGCAATGGCCGCCGAGCCCACGCCCGCTTCATTGGAAAAGGCCGCGCGACGGAAGCCCATAATCAACACGCCCAAAAATCCGCCCAAACCGGCCCGCGGCGTAAAGGCCTCGCGGAATATCAACCCGAAAGCATGCGGAATCACATCATAGTTCATCGCCAGGATCACCAGTGCCGCGCCCACATACAGAATGGCCATAAAGGGAACGATTTTTTCGGCCACTTTCCCGATGCGTTTAATCCCGCCGATGATCACAATGCCCACCATCACCGCCAGGAACAACCCGAACCAAACTTTGGCATCGGAATTTTGCAGGTTCAAAAGTTTGATGAATTGCGCCGTGGACTGATTGGCCTGAAACATATTGCCCCCGCCAAACGAACCGCCCACCACCATCAGGGCGAAAAAACCGGCTAAAAATTGACCCAAATACTTACTCCAAGGATGATTGCTCAATCCGGCCAAGCCCTTTTTCAGGTAATACATCGGCCCGCCGTAAACGGTGCCGTCGGGCCCGATGTCGCGGTATTTGACCCCCAAGGTGCATTCGGTAAATTTGGAAGCCATGCCCAGCAATCCGCCGATAATCATCCAAAAGGTCGCGCCGGGACCGCCAACGGCTATGGCCACGGCCACACCGGCTATATTTCCCAAGCCCACCGTGGCGGAAAGTGCCGCCGAAAGGGCCTGAAAGTGCGACACCTCGCCGTGATGCTCGCCTTCCACCTTGATGGTTTCGGGAATGTCTTCGCCTGCGTCCACCAAAGGATCATCCGCCGGTTTGTAGCTGTCGTGGGCGTCGATGTCGTCATATTTTCCCGACACAACGCGAATGGCCGTTTTGAAAAGTTTAAACTGCGGAACGCCGAAATAAATCGTAAAATACAAGGCGCCTAATATGAGCAAAAGCAGCACAATGGGCACTTCCAAACCTACGCCTATGGGAATGGGATAAAAAACCCAGTGCGCCCACCAGTCCGATATGGGTTTAAAGGCCTTTTCGATACGGTCGGCCAGGCCCGGTTTGGCGGTTTCCTGCGCAAAAAGCATTCCGTTCCATAACAAAAACATTCCCGTAAGTGCCGCTTTTTTCATAGTTCCAAATTTTTTAGGACAATAAAATGAAATTATTTTTCGGTCTTGGCTTCTTGGGTTTTGTCGGATTTTTCATCCTTGCCGGCCGTTTTTTCGCTTTGGCCATTCAAATTATCCAACAAAGCGGTAGTCAAATCCTTGGCTTGGTCGCCATAGAGCACGCCGTTGAAATCGTTTTTGGAAAAAATATAGGTATAGCCGTTCTTTTGGCCGTAATCGGCGATGAATTTTTTTAAATCATCCAGTAATTTGGCGGTCTGTTCGTCGGCCTCTTTTTGGATTTTGGCATATTCCTGTTGCTGTTGGGCCGCCATTTGCTGTTGGCGATACATCAATTGTTGGTATTCCTTGTCGGCCTTGGCCTTGTTCATTTTTTGGGCCCGGCGCAGGAAATCGTTGTATTGCATTTGCAGGGCTTGTCCCAAGCTGTCGTATTTATGTTTGAACGCCGCTTCCTTGTCGGAAAATCGCTTTTTGAGCCGGTTGAGTTTTTCGTATTTGTCGGTCAGTTTTTGCATATCCACAAAACCGGTTTTTTCGGCCTTCGGCCCTTGGCAATTCCACAACAAAACAGCCGTAAACGCTACTAAAATAAATTTTTTCATCGGTTGATTTTTTCAAATTGAAACAAAAATACAAAATTTCCGTAAGGGCGCTATTTTTTGGTCGCTTCGGGAACCTGCGCTTCCAAAGGCCTATGCCCGGGCCGCGCTTGTTTCCCTTCGCCCTTCGCGAGCCCTGACGGTCTCGCTCCGGCGCTCCGGCAGCCCTTCGGTCTGCCTCCGCGGCTACGCAAGCCCTTCGGTCTTGCTCCGCGGGCCTCGGAACCCTTCGGTTTCCTCGGCGGTCGCCGGGCCGCTGTGCGTCCCGGCTCTTTGACGGCGAGGCGTCACATTATTTTTATCAAAAAATTGTAAGTTGTTGATAATCAATTCAAAATTCAAAATTTAGAATTCATAATTAAATTTGCGCCAGGGATGGAAGCGGTATGAGCCGATGGCGGCGAGCAGGTTTTTCCGCCCGGCGGAGGCGACCGGCGGAAGCCCCACGCACGGGCGGGCGCGGGCGCGCGTGCCGCGCGCCCGCGCAAAAACCGCAAGCCGCCAAGGCGAATATAAGCGGACAGCCCGGCCGGCGCCAAGTGAACGCCGGCGGATGCGAAAGCATTCCGTCGTCTTGAAGCAGCCGCCGATGCGTGAACTTGTGCGGCGGGGCGCCCGCGACTAAAATTCCGGCTTGCGACGTTCCACAAAGGCCGTGGTGCCCTCCTTGAAGTCGGGCGTTCCGAAGGCCTTGCCGAACAGGCGGTTTTCGGCCCGGAAACCCTCGCGGCCGTAACCCGCATTGACCGCTTCGATAGCCAAGCCAATGGCGCGCGGCGAATTGCGTAAAATCCTTTCGGCATAACTCACGGCCGTGTCCAATAGTTTGTCCTGCGGCACCACTTGGCTGACCAATCCGTAGGTGAACGCCGTTTGCGCATCGATTTGGCGGGCCGTCAGTATCATTTCCATCGCTCGGCCTTTGCCCACATGTTGGGCCAGTCGTTGCGTGCCGCCATAGCCGGGAATGACGCCCAGCGACACCTCGGGCAAGCCCATCCGTGCATTTTCCGAAGCCACGCGGATGTGCGACGCCAAGGCCAATTCCAATCCGCCGCCCAGCGCATAGCCGTTTACGGCCGCAATGACGGGCGTGTGCATCCGTTCGATAAAATCGAACAGCAACCGGTGGCCCGTTTCGGACAGGGCTTGGCCTTCGGCGGGCGTAAAGTGCATAAACTCCTTGATGTCGGCACCGGCCACAAAGGCCTTTTCGCCGCTGCCCATCAGGATAACGGCGCGGATTTTTTCGTCCTTTTCGGCGGCATCCAATGCTTGGTTGAGTTCTTCGATGGTTTGTTTGTTCAGCGCATTGAGTTGCTTGGGCCGGTTGATGGTGATCAAACGGATATGTTCCGCCAGGTCTTTGACCAGAATGTTTTGGTATTTCATCATTTTCGGTTTTTCGGTAAAATTATAACAAATACCGCTCCGTGCGGCTGACGGTTTTCAATCCGGATATGCCCGCCGTGGCTTTCGATGATGCGCTTGACGATGGCCAAACCCAGTCCGGTGCCGGATGATTTGGTGGTAAATTTGGGTTGAAAAATCCGGTCCATAATCTCGGGCGGGATGCCCGGGCCGTTATCTTCCACCAGGATGTGAATTTCGTCCCCGGATAAGCGCACACGAATACGCACAAAAGCATCGGATTGGCCGGCTTGGGCCTGTTTGGCATTTTTAATCAGGTTGATCAACGCCTGTTTGATTTTGGTTTTGTCGCCGGTAAAAGGAAGCGTTTCGATGTCGCTGTCCACTTCCACCAATCCGGGAAACAAGCCGGCGGTGGTTTGAATCAATTCGGCCAAATCGAAATTTTCGGGATGCAACTCGCCGATGCGCGTAAAGTCCGAAAAGGATGCGGCAATACGATTGAGCGCGTTGATTTGGTCGATCATAATGCTGCGGAATTCTTCCAATTGTTCGCGCGCATCGGGGGCTTGGGGGTCAAAGGTTTGCACGAAATGTTCCACGCTCAGTTGCATGGGCGTCAGCGGATTTTTGATTTCGTGCGCGATTTGGCGGGCCATTTCCTTCCAGGCGCTTTCGCGTTCGGCTTGCATCAGGCGGCGCCGGCTGTCGGCCAGTTTGCTCAACATCAGGTTATAGGCCTCCACAATGGGTTTGAGCTCTTCGGGCAAGGTGGATGTGTGTAATTGTAAACTCACGGGATTGTTTTCGATGTCGGTTTGGTCGATGCGTTCACTCACCACTTTAAGCGAACGCGTTAGCAGGCGCGACAAATAATAAGATACGAAAACCGAAAGTAAAATCAGGAAAAAATAAACCGAGCCCAGGCGTTTGAGAAATTCACTCATTTCGTTTTCATAAAAATCCAGTTTGGACTTATACAAAATATGTACGATACCAATGGGTTTGAAGCGCAAATCCGTCAGGTAGGAATAGGAAGAAATAAAACTGCCGTTGACCGTTTTGTCTTCGACACGAATTTTCTTTCCGGGCGAATTGGCCAAGCTGTCCAACAAATGCGGCGGAATAATTTGATAAATCGTATCGCGTCCGAAGCCCGTAGCCGACCCGATTAGGTAATGACCTTGCAAATCATACATTTCGATGTGCATATTGTGGATGGCCGAAATGTTGTGGATTTCTTTTTTGAAAATCAAGGGTAAATTTTCGGTGGTAACCGGAAAGGTCGTGCGGCGTAAAACCATATTGATCGAAGCCAAAATGGCCCGCTCTTTTCGCGATAAACGTTTGATATTGTAGTCTTTGGCTTCTTCTTTGTATTGCACCGTCGAAATACCGATGATGATCAAAGAAGACACGAGAATGATGCCGAAAGTGGATAAAAATATTTTGTTCCGGATGGAATAGGAATTCCAAAAACGACGTAACCAAGCCGGTAGATATTTCATAAAAAAATACGGTTTATTAATTTTTTTATATATTGTGGCACTAAATTATTAAAAATAATTCGACTATGAGAAAGACATTACTTGTTTTTGCAGCCGTGCTTTTTTCCTATGCAGCATGGGCCCAACAGTATGTGAGCGGGAAGGTTTTCGACCAAAAAACCGGCGAGCCCTTGGCGGGCGTAAATATTGCCGTAAAGGGAACTGACCAGGGAACAACGACGGATTTCGACGGTAATTTCAAACTCCATATCGCTTCGTTTCCCGCCACATTGGTATTCAGTTATTTGGGTTACGGAACGCAGGAAAAAACCTTCAACGGGCCGGCCCAAAACATCAAAATCGCCATGGTGGGATCGGCCGAAACACTCAACGACGTGGTGATTACGGCTTCCAAAACCAAGGAACGCGTGCTGGAAACGCCCGTTACCATCGAACACCTTTCGGCCAAGGTTATTCCCTATGCTTCGGCACCTTCGTTCTATGAAGAGTTGAACAACCTCCGCGGCGTTCAAATGAACACCAACAGTTTTACCTTCCAGGCCTTGAATATGCGCGGCTTTGCCACCTTTGCCAACAACCGCGTTTTGCAAATTATCGACGGGTTGGACAATTCATCGCCCGCATTGAATTTCCCTTTGGGAAACCTGGTGGGTATCAATGATTTGGATGTGGAACGTGTGGAATTGCTTCCGGGAACCTCATCGGCGCTTTACGGTGCCAATGCCTTCAACGGCTTGATTAATATCACCAGTAAAAATCCCTTTAAATATCCCGGACTTTCCACTTCGCTCAAATTCGGAATGACCCGGCAATCCGCTGCCGGAAACAAACCTATGTTCGATGTGGGCGTGCGCTATGCCAAGGCCTTTGATAAATTCGCTTTCAAAGTCAATATGTCTTACTTGCAAGCCACCGACTGGTATGCCGTGGATTATTCCGACTACGACCGCAATCCCATCAACGCGGCTCGTCGCGGTTCGCGCGCAACCAATCCTTCCTACGACGGATTAAACATTTACGGCGATGAAATTGCCACCACCATCGACCTGACAGGTTACGGGCTTTATCCCATCCACGTTTCGCGCACGGGTTATAAAGAAGTGGATTTGACCGATTATAAAGCTGCCAGCATGAAAGGAGATTTCGGTTTGTATTACCGGCCCAAAGGCAAAGACAGCGATTTGGAAATATCCTGGACATCGCGTTTCGGCAGCGGTCAAACCATTTACCAAGGTGCCAACCGCTACAACCTGAAAGGCATTTTGATCCATCAACACAAATTGGAATTGCGCAACAAAAACTATTTTGTCCGCGCCTACTACACATCGGAAGATGCGGGTAAAAGCTACGATATGCGCTTTGCCGCTTGGAACGTAAACCGTGCCTGGAAAAGCGATACGGATTGGTTTACCCAATACGCACAGGCCTTTGCCATTGCCCGCTTGATGAACGGATTGACCGACGAACAGGCCCACGCCGCCGCCCGTGCTTATGCCGACCAAGGCCGCCTGGAACCCGGCACGGATGCTTTCCGTCAAGCTTTTGAATCCGTTATCGACAATCCCGATTTCAAAACCGGTGCCAAATTCGTGGACCACACCAGTTTATTCCACATCGAAGGTAATTATTCCTTCAAAAATTTAATCCCGAACGGCGATATTCAAATCGGTGGTTCCTATCGCAAGTTCAGTCTCCGTTCCGA
>WGAP01000186.1 GCA_015494775.1 Flavobacteriales bacterium
GCATCGATACTTTCAGCGGCATAATAACCGTCGGCTATGGCCGAAATGGCATCCACACGACCGTATTTGACCGCATCACCACCGGCCCATAGTTTGGGATAACCCGTGCGGCGATCGTCGTCCACCTTGATTTTTCCGCGTTCGAAAGTCAAGCCGTTCATCACTTTTTCGGGAAGCAAGCTGAAATCGGCCTTTTGACCGATGGCCGCAATGATGCTGTCGCATTCAATGACGGTTTCGCTGCCTTTGACGGGCACCGGTCGCGGACGGCCGCCGCCTTCGGGCGGAACCAGTTCGGCACGCACATATTCCATGGCTTTGACCTGGCCGCGCTCGTCCTTGATCACGCGCGTGGGAATGGCTTTTTCGATGATTTCGACGCCTTCTTCCAACGCACCCTCGATTTCCTCGTCATCGGCCGGCATATCCACAATACGGCGGCGATACAATTGCACCACTTCGGCACCCAGACGACGGCTTACGCGCGAACTGTCCATCGATACATCACCGCCGCCTACCACAACCACGCGCTTGCCGATGTCGGGACGTTTGCCTTCGTTGACTTGGCCCAGGAAATCCACGGCGGCCCAAACACCTTCGGCATCTTCGCCCTCAATGCCCAACGTATATCCTTTTTGCAAGCCCACGCCCATAAAAACGGCATCGTGGTTGTTATAAATTTCGTCAAACGAAATGTCTTGGCCCACCTTGGTGTTGAAATGGATTTTTACGCCGATGGATTTCATATAATCCACCTGCTTTTGAATGCTGTCGTAAGGCAAGCGGTACTTGGGAATGCCATACATAATCATACCTCCGGGTTCACTCTTGGCCTCGTAGATGGTGATGTCGTATCCTTTGAGCGCCAAATAATATCCGGCCGTCAGTCCTGCGGGGCCGGCGCCGATGATACCCACCTTGATACCGTTGGGTTCGCGGATTTCGGGATTGACAATGTTACGAATCATATCGGCGTTTTCGGCCCTTTCGGTGGCATAACGCTTCAACCAACGGATGGCCACGGCTTCGCCGCGCACTTGCAGGGCACAGACATCCTCACAACGGCGCGTGCAGACCTTGCCACACATTTCGGGCAGGTCGTTGTTGTCGTAAATAATACGGACGGCTTCCTCGTCGTCGCCGCGCGAAATGGCGTTGATGTATTCGGGAATGTGCATATGCACCGGACAATTTTCGGTACACAACCCGCAGGTGATACAACGCGACGCCTCGATGCGGGCCTCTTCTTCGGTATAACCCAAAAAGACTTCGGCAAAGGATTTGACCCGCTCTTCGGGCGGAAGTTCACGCATAGGCACGCGCTCGAACAGGTTAAGCGAAGTGTCGGTACTTGCGTCAAAAGTTATTTTGTCTTTACCGTCGGGATTGTCCTTTCCGGGCACCATCAGGAAGTCGAAGGCATCCTCGGAAACCTTGATAAAGTCCGACGTCATACTCAACGAACCCGAAGGGCACACGTCCACACACAAGGCACAGTAGCAACAACGGCCGTAGTCGATGCGCGGACGCAGGCCGCTGTCGCCCGGTTTACCTTCGACGCCCTCCACTTCCACCATATCGATGGCTTCGTTCATACAAATGGTGGAACAGTTACCGCAACCGATACATTGTTCCAAATCATTGTAGTGGAAACCGCGGTAACGTTCCGATATTTCCTTGGTTTGGTCGGGGTATTTAATGGTGTGCGGCTCCTTGGCGATTTGTTTGAGCGCACCCAAGGGAACCAACAGTCCTTTCAAATCAATGATGCTCATTGCGGTTCGGTTTTAGCGTTCCATTTCGGGCGGACAAGCACCCAACGAATTAAGGATGAAAGACACATCGGCAATATTTTGGCCGGGCAGGATTTTTTCCAATACGCTTATGCCGTGCGTATAGGCCGCGCCGCGCAGATGCACCCGCCGGGGTTTTTCGGTTCCGTCGCTGACTACGTAAAAACCGATTTCGCCGCGCACGCTTTCGGTTTTGACCCAGGCCTCTCCGGCAGGCAGGCGCCATTTCATCGGATTGGGAATGCGGTTGTAATAATTTCCGCCGGGCATTTTGTCCAATGCCTGACGTATAATGCGGATGGATTGTTTGATTTCGTCGCGGCGCACCAGGGCGCGTGCCCACACGTCGCCGCCTTCGTAAACAGGAATATCGAAATCCAATTCGCCGTAGGCACAATAGGGCTCGGTTTTGCGGACATCGTTGCCGATGCCCACGCCTTTGAGCGGCGGGCCGGTAACGCCCCATTCCAAGGCCTTGTCTTTGGGAATGATGCCTACGCCTTGGGCCCGTTTTTGGAAAACGGCATTGTCGAAAAGCAAGCGGTTGTAATCGTCCAAGCGTTTTTCCAAATAATCAAGCACCCGCCGTGTTTTGTCGGCCCATCCTTTCGGTAAATCACGACGGACACCACCGGGCCAAATATACATATGATAAATCCGTGCTCCCGTCAAATCTTCGAACAAATCCAAAATATAGTTGCGGTCGCCCACCGTCCATTGGCCCAAGGTGTAAAGTCCCGCGGAACCCGCTTGGCCGCCATACCACAGCAGGAAGGATTGGATACGCGCCAATTCGGCCACAATGGTGCGGATGTATTTGGCCCGCGGCGGCACTTCGCGGCCTTCGATGGCCTCCACGGCCCGCGCATAGGTGAGTTCCATCGGGTCGGGCTCGGGAACGCAAAAGCGGCAAAGCAACGTGAACGATTGCAGCCAATTACGCTGTTCGATAAGTTTTTCAAAAGCACGATGCAAATAACCGATATGCGTTTCGGCCTTGACCACCGTGTCGCCTTCCACCAGGAGCTTGACCATCATATTTCCGGTAATGCCCGGATGTTGCGGCCCGATAAACAGCGTGGTTTGCTTATTTCGTTTGGTTGTCATTTCCATAATCTTTCAGTCCCTTGAATATTTTTTGACAAAATCCGGTAATTTTTCGCCTGTTCGTCGCGTAATGTATTCACGCACACTCCAAGCATCTTCGCGACCCGGGCGCGTGGTGTAGGTGCGTTGCACATAGGCCCGCGTATCGAAATCCCTGCGCATCGGCGGCATTTCGTCCCATCCCTCCAAAATAAATTCCTTCGGCGCTTCGAAACCCGGAAAGTCGATGCCGAACATCTCGCGCAGTTCGCGTTGATAGGTGCGCATATGCGGCCAAAAAGTTTCCATATTTTCCATTTCGGGATGTTGACGGTCGATTTTGGTTTTGACCAAAACGGTCAAGCGGTCTTGCGGCCGGTAAACAATGTAAACCAGTTCAAAAACATTTTCTTCCAACCAATCCACACAGGAAACGTGGTCCAAATGAATAAAACCCAATTGATTTTTGAGATAAAGCAAAACCGGCGCCACTTGTTTTTTGTGCAGTTTTAGCCGGATTTGATTATCGCGCAACACGTCCGCGTTCAGGTCAAAAGTCCGGGTCAAAGCATCGATGATGTCTCGGGTAGTCATCATTTTTTTGTTTTTACCAATTATATTCATCGGGAAAATCCCAATTTTTGATCACCTTTTGTTGATTGGCACGATACCAATCCAAGTTTTTACGGTAGCACTCGCCGTTGCCGGCATTGCCGTTTTGGATCAATTCCTGCAATTTGGCAAATCCTTTGAGCACGGCTTCGGGACGCGGCATACAACCGGCAATGTAAACATCCACCGGAATGTAACGGTCCAAGGCCTTGATGGTGTTGTAACTGTCGAAATACATCCCGCCGTTGATGGTGCAGGAACCGAAGGCCACCACATATTTGGGATCCTGCATTTGCTCATAAACGCGAATTACGCGTTTGAGCGTTTTGGTGGACAAATAACCCGTAATCATCAGCACATCGGCTTGGCGCGGTGTGGCCGCCCCGCGAATGCCCAAACGTTCGGCATCGTAGCGCGATGTCAAGGTGGCGGGAATTTCAATGGCGCCGCAACCCGTTCCGTAGGCCAACAGGAACAAGGAATGTTTGCGGGCAAAATTCAGGATGTATTGCACCATTTTTTGGGTTTCCTTGTCGTTGACACGTCCGGCTGCCGTGCATCGCGGCGAAAAATCGATTTGGGCCTGCCGGATTTGTTCCTTGGTAGGCCGTGTGATGATGCGTATATCTTTGGTTTCCGACATAGTCGATAATTTTTTTGTTAATCATTATTTCCAAAATACCGCCCAGATAATACCCAAAATACCGAACAACAAGGGCCAACGCCAGAAAAAGCGCACGGCCTGCTCGGTGCGGAAGCGCGGCATCACAATGCC
>WGAP01000187.1 GCA_015494775.1 Flavobacteriales bacterium
GTATGTGATGATTGCCACCCTTGAAGAAAAGGAGGCCATTAAAAAGTTCGGGGACGATTACCGGGCGTTTCTGCGACGGGTTCCGCGTTTTTGTTTGCGATGGGAATGTTGGAAGATGTTGATATACGGGCTTTCCGAGGAGAATAACGCATACAGCGAGGCGGAGGTGTGACAAGTAAGTATAAGGAATAAATTGCGGTCCGTCGAATAAGAATGCAAATAATATCCGGGTGTAAATTTTGATTTTGCTTTGCAAAATTTTCCGCGCCAGGGATGGGAGCGGTATGAGCCGCCGGCGGTGCCGATGGTTTTCCGCCCGGCGGAGGCGACCGGAGGAAGCCCCACGCACGGGCGGGCGCGGGCGCGCGTGCCGCGCGCCCGCGCAAAACCACGGCATCCGCCAAGGCGAATATGAGCGGACAGCCCGGCGGCCGCCTGGCGTTGCAGCAAGCATAAAACCTTCACACCAAGTCTCGTTCTTTTTGCCGATAACGGCATTGGCCATCCTCGCCATAGCTACGGCTATGCCTTCGGATTGCCGGCTTTGTTCTCGACAAAAATAACTTCAACTTATCCGACATTTTATGCTTGCTGCAACGCTGTGAGGAACGGCCGGCGTGGGCGTGCTCCGACATCGCGAAACGGCGGCCGTGGCCCCGCCGCGGCGCCGAAGGCGCCGGCGAATTGCCAAAGGCAAGTCGCGCGGGCATTCGCCCGCCGGCGGGGCCCCGAACGTGAGCGGCCGGGCGCCCTGAAAATAAACCATCAATGCAAATGTTCGGGATACAGCAAATACTTTTTACGGATTTGACGGAATTTTGTCAGTCCGTCTTGCCACGAAGCGCGGATGCTGTCGGCCGGAACGCCGTTTTGGATTTGTTGCCGTAGTTTGGCCGTGCCGGCGATGCGTTCGAAGTATTTTTTGAAAAACTTGTCCTTGTGTCGATGGTGATTGTAGGCCCAAATGAGCCATTCGATGTGTAAGCCCTTGGGCGGGGTGATGTGGCGTAAATCCTTGCCGCAACATTGTTCGCCCCGGTGCTTGGGATGATGTGCGCCGGCATTGGGCTGCGGAACAAATTTAAAATCCGCCGGGCACATATCCGGCGCGCCGAACACCTGAAAAGGCCAATCGGTGCCGCGACCCACGCTTACATCCGTAGGTTCCAGCAAGCAAAGCGACGGGTAGAGCATCACGGCTTGGGCATTGGGGAGGTTGGGCGAGGGTTTGACGGGCAAAGTGTAGGGCGTATGCCGGTCGTAGTGGAGAACGGGCACCACGGTCAGGTCGGCATGCACGCCGCCGCGCAGCCATCCTTCGCCGTTGATCATCCGCGCATATTCCCCGATGGTCATCCCGTAGAGGACAGGCACCGGATGCATACCCACAAACGAAAAATATTGCGGCTGCATTACCGGTCCGTCAATTTCGTCGATGTGCGGGTTGGGACGGTCGAGCACAATGACGGGAATATGGTTTTCGGCGGCGGCTTCCATCACGTAGTGCAAGGTGGACAGGTAGGTATAGAAGCGAGCACCCACATCCTGAATGTCGAAAATGATAATGTCGATGTTTTGCAAATCGGCAGGCAAGGGTTTTTTGTGTTTGCCGTAGAGCGAAATGACGGGCAGGCCGGTTTTGGGGTCGCGGGCGTTTTCCACCCGTTGGCCTGCATCGTGATCGCCACGGAAACCGTGTTCGGGCGCAAACACTTTCATCACTTGGAAATGGTTTTCCAGGAGCAAATCCACCAGATGAATGTTGCCGCGCATCGAAGTTTGATTGGCCACCACGGCAATATGCTTGCCCGGAAGCAAGGGAAAATAAAGTTTTGTCTGCCAAATGCCGGGCAGGACGGGTTGAACCTTTGTATCCGTATTTGCGTTGCCGGAAGTGGCGGCCCCTTGGTCCGGCGCCGGGTGCGAAGCACAGGCCGACAAGCCGATAAATAGTCCGAAAATCGTAACTTTGACCAAAGCCATAAGCGTTTTGCGATACGAATTTTTCATAGCCCGCAGGTTCTCGTTAGGGAAACATAAAGATACGATTTCGCGGCCGATTATGAAAATCGCCGTGGGTTCGGTGGCTTTGAGCATTGCCGTGATGCTGTTGGCCGTGGCGGCGGGCAAGGGCATGCAGGACAAAATCAGGGAAAAAATATCGGCCTTTTCGGGTCATATCTTGATTTTGCCCTACAACAACAATCATTCGCAACTCACCTTGGAGCCCATAGGCCTTCATCAGGAATTTTATCCGCAATGTCCCTGGCCCGAGGTGAGCAA
>WGAP01000188.1 GCA_015494775.1 Flavobacteriales bacterium
GGAATTTTTTGTATTTTCGAACAAACAAAACCCTTCATTCCTATGAAAAAATTGCTTATTTCGCTCGGCGTTATAGTACTACTCATCCTGTGGGTGCTATCGTCCTACAAGCATTTTCAGAACACGGCCGTAAGTATGCAGGAAGGCATCAAAGCTCAATGGGGTAATGTGGAAAGCGCTTACCAACGCCGTGCCGACCTGATTCCCAACCTGGTCAATACCGTCAAGGGCTATGCCCAGCACGAAAAATCCACGCTCGAAGCCGTGGTTAAGGCGCGCGCATCGGCCACGCAGGTCAAAATCGACCCGTCGAACATTACGCCCGAACAGTTGCGTAAATTCCAACAGGCCCAACAAGGCCTTACGGGCGCATTGAGCCGGCTGCTTTTGGTGGTGGAACGCTATCCCGACCTGAAAGCCAACAAAAACTTCCTGGAATTGCAAAGTCAGTTGGAAGGCACCGAAAACCGCATCAAGGTGGAACGCGACCGGTTTAACAAAGCGGTGAAGGATTACAACACCTTTATCCGTCGTTTTCCGAACAATATTTGGGCATCGATATTGAACTTTAAACCCAACGGTTATTTCCAAGCCGAAAAAGGTGCGGAAAAAGCACCCGAAGTTAAGTTCTGATGGATCCGCGCTTTCTGGACTTTATCGACGAAGAAGGCGAACGCCGCATTTTGGAAGCCATCGGCCGGGCCGAACGGCACAGTTCGGGCGAAATTCGCGTCCACTTGCACCGGGGCGGCGGCGCCGACGTGTATCAACGCGCCGTGGACACTTTCAACCGGCTGAAAATGTATAAAACGCGCCTGCGCAACGGCATCCTGATTTATGTGGATACCCGCGGGCGGCGTTTTGCCGTGATCGGCGACGAAGGTATTCACCGTAAGGTGGGATCCGCCTTTTGGGAACAAATTCGCGACATACTGGCCGAACACTTTCGCCAAGGGCAATATACCGAAGGTATCGTAAAGGCCATTGACGCCATCGGCTTGGCACTGGCCGAACATTTTCCGTATTCCGAAGACGATGTAAACGAACTGCCCGATGAACTTTCATTCGATTAAACGGCTGACAGGATTTTTGTTGCTGTGGGTATGGATGAACGTGGCAGCCCAAACGCCCGAATGGAAAATCGACCGGGACGGTTTGCCGGCCAAGCCAGCCTTGGAAACGTCGGTGTATGATTTTGCCGGTATTTTATCGCCCGGGCAAAGGCAAACATTGGAACAAAAACTCATCCGCTATGCCGACACCACGTCCACCCAAATCGTGGTGGCTACGGTGCCCGATTTGAATGGGCACGACATTAATGTGTGGGGTGCCGAATGGGCACATAAATGGGGTATCGGACAAGCGGGGAAAGATAACGGCGTTTTGATTATTGTGGCGCCCAAAGACCGCAAAACGGCCATCATCACCGGTTATGGCATCGAACCCTACCTGACCGACGCGTTGAGCAAGCGTATTATCGAAAACATCCTGATACCGCATTTTAAGCGCGGGGATTATTATGGCGGACTTAATCGCGCCACGGATGTGATTTTCGCTATTTTGGCCGGGAATTACAATGCTCCCGAAATCAGGGATTCAAGAGAATTAATCGATTGGGTTGTGATGTTGTTTTTGATTTTTTTCATTTTGCTCATTTTGTATGCATTGTATAAACAACGCGGAGGAAAGGGAGGCGGCGGTTATACCATCGACCGTCAAGGGCCGGTGATTTGGGGCGGTTCGTGGGGTAGCGGCGGCTTTGGCGGTGGTTTCGGAGGCGGATTCGGAGGCGGCGGTTTTTCGGGCGGATTCGGCGGTGGCGGATTCGGCGGCGGAGGTGCCAGTGGAGGTTGGTAAACAGCAAAAAACCGAATTGTAACATAAGTTACTTAAAATCTTTTTTTTTGAAAAAACAAATTTTTATACTTTTGTCAAGAATGGATTTTGATAAAACTATGGAATGAAATTATGATCGCGTTATATTTAACAATATTCATCAGTTTAATCCTTGCGCTGATTTTTTTGGTGCTGTTTTTCCATTCGAGCAGGCACGGGCAATACGAAGATACTTACACTCCTTCGATACGAATGCTGTTTGACGAAGAATTCGGACCCGAGGAAGAAAATTCGATAAACCCAACCGAGAAAACAGATAACACAAATACATAACCCTATGGAAAAGGAGAAATTTTACTATGACGACAAGATCGTAAAGCTGTTTGCGTGGGCCACCATAATTTGGGGCATCACGGCCTTTACGGTCGGGTTGATGGTAGCTTACTTCTACCTGTTCCCGCACTACACGGCGGGGGTATCTTGGTTAAGCTACGGTCGGCTACGTCCGTTACACACCAATTCGGCGATTTTCGCCTTTGTGGGTAACGGTATTTTCACCGGTGCTTATTACAGCACGCAACGGCTGCTCAAAACCCGTATGTGGAGTGACTTTCTGAGCAGGGTCAACTTCTGGGGTTGGCAGTTGATTATCGTCTTGGCGGCCATTACGTTGCCTTTGGGTATCACTTCATCCAAGGAATATGCCGAATTGGAATGGCCCATCGATATTCTCGTGGCATTGGTTTGGGTGGCCTTTACGGTAAACCTGGTGATGACGGTGGTCAAACGCCGCGTGCGCCACATTTACGTGGCCATCTGGTTCTACCTGTCAACGGCCGTTACCATTGCCATGCTCTACATTTTCAATAACCTGGAAGTGCCGGCCACGCTGTTCAAAAGCTATTCGGTTTACTCGGGTGTTGAAGATGCAGTGGTACAATGGTGGTATGGTCACAATGCGGTGGCTTTCTTCCTGACCACGCCCATTTTGGGCTTGATGTACTACTTTGTTCCCAAAGCGGCTCAACGGCCCATTTATTCGTACCGGTTGTCCATTATTCACTTCTGGACATTGATTTTCATCTACATCTGGGCCGGTCCGCACCACTTGTTGTATTCACCTACGCCCGAATGGGCCCAAGTGTTGGGAACGGTCTTTTCGTTTATGCTCATCTTCCCTTCGTGGGGTGGTATGATCAACGGTCTGCTCACCCTGCGCGGTGCTTGGGACAAGGTGCGTGAAGATCCGATTCTTAAATTCTTTGTAGTTGCCGTTACATCCTACGGTATGAGCACCTTCGAAGGACCGATGCTTTCGTTCAAATCCCTGAACGCCATTGCCCACTTCACCGACTGGATTATTGCGCACGTACACGTGGGAACATTGGGCTGGAACAGTTTCCTCATTTCCGGTATGCTCTATTGGTTGGTACCGCGATTGTACCGTACCAAAATCTATTCCGTCAAATGGATGAACTGGCACTTCTGGATTGGAACCATCGGTATTTTGCTGTATGTCATTCCGATGTACATTGCCGGTTGGACCCAAGCCATTATGTGGAAACAATTTAATCCCGACGGTACTTTGAAATATCCGGAATTTATGGAAACGGTAACCGCAATTTTACCCATGCACTGGGTACGGGCGGTTGGAGGAACCTTATATCTTACCGGATTTATCATTTTGATTTGGAACCTCGTTAAAACCGTCAAGGGTCATACGGTGGAAGACACCTTGGAAGAAGCCGCACCTTTGGCCCCGGTTCCGGCCAAACGTCAACCGGGTGAAGATTTCCACAACTGGCTGGAACGCCGCGGTGTACTGTTCACCATTTTGGCTTTGGTAGCTACGGCTATCGGTGGTGCCGTGGAAATCATTCCTACCATTTACGTCAAAAGCAATATCCCGAAAATTGCCGCAGTCAAACCGCTTACGCCGCTGGAACAACTGGGACGAGATATTTATGTACGTGAAGGCTGCTACGTTTGCCACTCGCAAATGATCCGTCCTTTCCGTAGCGAAGTGGAACGTTTCGGGCCCTATTCCAAAGCCGGCGAATACGTTTACGACCATCCGTTCCAATGGGGTTCCAAACGTACCGGTCCGGACCTGATGCGCGAAGGAGGCAAACGTCCCAACCTGTGGCACTTTAACCACATGTACGATCCCACATCCATGATGGACGGTTCCATTATGCCCATGTACACATGGATTTTGACCAACGACCTGGATGTTTCCGACATTCAAGCACGCATGAAGGCGTTGCGTACCGTTGGTGTTCCGTATTCGGATCAGGACATTGCCAATGCCCAAGCAGCCATTGAGCAAGAAGCCAAAGCCATTGTGGCAGATTTGGAAGCCAATGGCGTGAAAAAATCACCGGCCTACCAAATGGCTTATAAAGGTAAAAAAGTGGATCTGACCAAAAAAGAAATCGTTGCTTTGATTGCCTACTTGCAACGATTGGGAACGGATACCACCCGACCGCATCAAACCGCTCAACGCTAATATATGCTACGCAACATCAAACATTACCTGAGCACACAAGAAGGAGCCGAAATGCACGACCTTGTGGTCACGGTGATATTCTTTATCATCTTTGCGGTAATGCTTTATTTGGTATGGCGTATGCCCAAACAGCGTGTTGACGAATTGAAAAATATGCCTTTTAACGATCAAAACGAAAACGACTATGACACAACAAAATAATTCGTTCTGGGACCGGTTAATGCAAAAGTTAACCAAGTCCACGCCCGTGGAACGGGAAAATGAGATTAAACTCGACCATGATTTCGATGGTATCGAGGAATTGAACAACCCGCTACCGCCGTGGTGGTCGGCCGGATTTATCATTACCGTTATCATATCGATTTTTTATGTAGGTTTCTATTTTGCCTACTTCTATGATGCCGATAACAACGGTAAATGGCAGGAACACGAATATCAAAAGGAAGTGGCTGCGCACAAAGCCCAAATCGAGGCCTACAAAAAAGCCCATGGTGTTATCGACGAAAACACCGTTAAAGTGGTTAAGGATGCGCAATCCCTGGCCGAAGGCAAAGCCATTTTCCAAAAGAACTGCGCCGCCTGTCACCGTGCCGACGGTGGTGGTAGCGTAGGGCCCAACCTGACCGACAAAAACTGGCTCTACGGTTGCGATGCCAAAGCTTTGTTCCATACGATCTATAATGGAACCAGCAAAGGTATGCCACCGTGGAAAAACCTGGGTGGGGCCAAAATCCAAAAAGTCATCAGTTACATTTTGGTGGACTTGCAAGCCCATCCCGCCAAGGACGGCAAGGCACCGGAAGGCGAAGAATGTAATCAAGGATGATGTTTTGTTTAAACTGAAATCTTATACCTTTGTAAAGCAGTTTGCCCGTCAAACTGCTTTACTTCTTTTAAAATGAGTGCTTTATGAGTAACCAAAGTAACGAGAGTTTTCGCGATAGTATCGGAACCATACGTGAAGATGGTAAACGAAACTGGATTCATCCCAAAAAACCCAAAGGGCGGTATTACACTTACCGGACCATTTTGAGTATTGTGCTTTTGGCCGTATTCGCCATACTTCCCTTTATTAAGGTCAACGGGGAGCAATATTTCCTTATCGATATATTGGAACGTAAATTCCATATCTTCGGCAAGCCCTTTTATCCGCAGGATTTCTACCTGTTGGCCATCGGCGGGGTAACAATGGTGATTTTCATCGTTTTGTTTACGGTTATCTACGGGCGTATTTGGTGCGGATGGTTGTGTCCGCAAACCATTTTTATGGAAATGCTTTTCCGCAAAATCGAATATGCCTTCGAAGGCGATAGGCCCAAACAAATGAAGCTGGACCGTATGCCGTGGAACGGCGAAAAAATCCTTAAACGCGGCGGCAAGTGGATTGTTTTCTACATTGTTTCCATTATCCTTACCTCCATTATGTGGGCCTATGTGGCCGGTTCGGATTATGTGATTGATTTTTGGAAACATCCGTTTAGGGACATGCAGGTATTTTCCATCTACTTTGCCTTTACCACGGTGTTCTTCTTCGTGTATGCGTGGTTCCGCGAACAAGTGTGTATTATCGTTTGCCCCTACGGCCGCCTGCAAGGCGTGTTGACCGACGAAAATACCATTTTGGTTACCTATGACTACAAGCGCGGCGAAAAACGCGGCCCCATGCGCAAAGGCCAAGACCGCGAGGCCTTGGGGCTGGGCGATTGTATCGACTGTAAGCAATGTGTGCACGTTTGTCCCACGGGCATCGACATCCGCAACGGAACCCAAATGGAATGTATCAACTGTACGGCTTGTATGGATGCCTGTGATGCCATTATGGATTCCATCGGTAAGCCGCGCGGCCTGATACGCTATGCTTCCAAAGTGAGCATCGAAACGGGCACCAAAAAAATCTTTACACCGCGGGTTAAATTTTATACGGTTATTTTGGCCTTGCTGATAGGCGTCTTTATAACCCTTTTGGCTACACGACCCGATGTTTCGATCAAGGTTTTGCGACAACGCGGATTGGTTTATACCGAATTGCCCAACGGAAAAATCCAAAACATCTACGAAGCCACATTAATCAACAAGTCGGGCGTGCCGCACCAAGACCTTCAAATTCGATTGGTGGAACCCAAAGTCGAAGGTGCCGAAGTGCAGGTTTCGGGCGAAGAAGCTCGTTTGAATTTGTCCAAAGAAGATGTCAAAAAGGTTATGCTCTTTTTGAACATTCCCAAAGGGAAAATGCACGGCAAACGCAAGGTCAAATTCGGCGTGTTCGACAAGCAGGGCCATCGCCTGGACACCTACAAAACCGTGTTTATTGCACCTTATTAATTGAATTGATTATCAGTAAATTGGACTTCGGGCAAAATGTTTGTAATTTTGTCCGAAGTTTTTTTAAAAAATACAACCGATGAAATTACCCGAATGGATACGTAACTTCCGATGGAATTGGGGCTGGGCCATACTTTTGGTGTTTATCACCTTTATGAGCGTTTTTTCCTACTTATTTTACCGTTCGTTCCAAGAATTGCGCACCAACGAAATGTATGTCAAAGATTATTATACCGAAGAATTGAATTACGGCAAGGTCTTGGCCCGGAAGCAAAATGCCGACACTATGCACACACCCGTAAAAATCGCGCATGACAAAAAGGGGCTGACCGTCAAATTTCCCGCCTATTTGCCGCCCGAAAAGGTCAAGGGAACCCTGGTGCTCTACCGGCCCAATGCCAAGGTGTTGGACAAAACCATTCCTTTGAAATTGGATTCGACCCGCCGGGTTTTCGTGCCGGCCGACAGTTTGGCCTATGGCCGCTGGAATGTGCAATTGAATTGGCAAGTGGATAGCACCGGATATTATATCGAAAAATATTTATGGATAAGTAAATAAGGCCGTCGCTTGGCCGTTCTGATTTTTTTTAGTAAAATTGCTTATTGAAAAAACAAAAAAATTCAACGGATTATGAAAAAAATATTTCTTCTGATGGCCTTAATGCTTGGATTGAGCGTTTCGGCGCAAGATTATTACAAGCAATTCAATGCGGGAAAATACGCCAAAGTATTGACCGAAAAAATCGTTACGGGCTTGGAAATCCAAGACAACGCCCGTCAGGAAGCCATCCAAAAGCAGGCCTACGTTTATGCCCAAAGCATCAAAAAACACTTGCTCTTGGCCGAAAATAACGGGTTGCTTCAAGGCAAATCCTTGGACGAAGCCGTCAAATTTGTCGTAGCCAAATACAACCTGAGCAGCTATTTCCTGGGCGGCTTGAAAAACAAGCTCACGGCCGAACAGCTCGAAAAGGTGAAAGACTTACTTTGACATTCATCGAACTACCGAATTGCAATCCGCCTTGTTTACGGGGCGGATTGTTTTTTGGATAAACCGTTTTATCTATGCTCATCGCCGGAATCCACGCCGTGGCCGAGGCCCTGCACGAAGGTAAATCCCTTGAAAAAGTCCTGGTCAATAACCGGGCCGGGTCGCCGGCTTTGCAAAAGTTATTGACGGAATTACGCGCCGCGGGCGTTCCGGTAAAATACGTGCCGGCGGCCAAGTTGGACAAATTATTCCGGGGCGCGCATCAGAACGTGGTGGCTTACGTGTCGCCGGTGTCGTTTATTCCCATGCAGGATGCCATACGCAGGGCTTTTGAAAAGGATAAACAACCCGTATTTGTGCTTTTGGACGCTATAACCGACACGCGAAATTTGGGAGCCGTTTTACGTAGCGCGGCGGCCTTTGATGCCGGCGCAGTGATTTTGCCCGCCCACGGTTCGGCCGGCATTACCGAGGAAACGGTCAAAAGTTCGGCCGGCGGAATTTTCAAGGTGGATTTGGTGCGGGTTCCGCATTTGTTGGATGCCGTATATTTCCTTCAATCCGAAGGCATGCAAGTGGTGGCGGCCACCGAAAAGAGCGATGCCTGTTTGGAAAAATTCCGTTTCGACGGGCCCGTAGCCCTAATTTTGGGAAGCGAACAAAAGGGCATTAACAAACGCTTGCTCCAAGCGGCGGATGCGCGCTTGCGCATTGCCATTTCGCCGAATATCGATTCACTCAACGTGTCGGTGGCGGCGGCCATTTTTCTTTACGAATTTCATCACCAACGCATACAACCGGGCGATTATTCGAAGTGAATGGGATATTTCAACCCGCGGTATTCGACCAAGTCGGCCTTGATGGAGCCCACGAGTAATTTGGCCCGGATACGCACCGGAATTTTATTTTCGTCATCGGTAACCCAAACGGTCAAACTTTCCTGTTCCTTGAAAACCCGCTCGGCCTGGACGTAGGGCCGCAGCACGATGGTGCGTATCTTTCCGAACTTGGTATTGATGGTTTGGCGACCCAGGATTTTCATTTTGAAATGATAAATTTCGTTGTCAAAAAACAAATCTTCGGAAATAAAATCGCCTTTTTTGAGCTTGGAAGTGTCCACATTGCGCAATTTATAATACACCGAAAGCATATCCTGAATGCCCGGCGGCACGTGATAGGATTTGACATTATTCCGTAAATGATCAATCACTTGGAGCAAATTTTGGTCGTGATGGAAAATAAATTCCACGTTTTTATGGTAATTACCTTCGCGAATATGCCGGATAAACCGTAGCGGACGGTTCCGGTCGTCGAAATAGGTTTCGTAACGGTCGTTGACATCCATCACCAAACTCGACAAAACCGAGGTTTTTCCCAAACCGACGGCGTGAAAAACATGTTTGCCGTTCATTTGCGATTCGTGCAGCGACAAAGTAGCGTAACCGGCATTGAGAAAAAAATAATGAATACGGTAGCGCAAAAACTCTCCGCCGCGATAGGCCTGTGCGCGTAATCCGGCCAAAATTCCGATTAGGAGGAAAAGGGATAAAAAGTTTTTTTTCAACGTGTTCGATTTCGTCATAAGCATTATTTTTTCAGAACCTGAAACCCAAGGAAAGGCCGGTATGCCATTGCTTGAACATCGGTTCCCAACCCAAAGTAACAAAAACGGGGCCAAAATAACTCCGGAATCCATAACGGCCGTAAATAGCGTAGGAGTGTCGGAATTTTTCTTCCGAAACGGGCCCTTCGGTGTAGAGCAATCCTTGCAGGCCGAAATACAAATGATGATTTTGCCCGATTTTCCATTGCAATTGCGGTTGAAGCATGATAAAGGCCGGTGAGCGAAAACTCAAATAATCCCTTCCGTAGAACGGCATAATGTGCGCAAAAGGAACCGAGGGTTCGCTCCCGCCGAAATAATAATAAAAACTGGGTGCCAAGGTGTCGGATGTGTTCAGGCCGGCCTTGAATTCGTAGGAAGTGGAAAAACGGGCGTTATGCTTACGGTAGCCGCTCAATTCCAGGAAAATATTATGGAAGGGCTTGACACCGGCATAATTTTCACTGATGCCGAAAATATATTTGTAATCGAATTGAATTTTTACTCCGTGCATCGGGAAATTATAATCGTCCAGGTCGTCATAGTAGAAATTCATAAATCCCGCGTAGTAGGTCGAATGGTCGAAAAAGTATTTGCGGTCGTCGTTGTTACCCGAAAAAACCGTGGTATAAACCCGGTGGGTTTGCATTTCGGCACCAAGGTGCAGATTAACGCTGTTGGACAAAAGATTTTGGAAAAACAACCGGTTGGTCCACACCGAAACGTGCAAATCCATGGTTTGAAACGAGGGATGCTGCACCCGTGGCAACATCAAATGGTAAGCCACCGTACGCGCCAAGCGATGGTAGGACGAATGAAAACCCAGGCCCAAATGATAACCATTGTCGATGAGGTAATCGAAATTGTAGCGGATATTGGGGCCGAAAATAAGTTCCAAATCGGCTTTGTCCCGCGGCGAAAAGATTTGCCGGCCCGTAAGCCCGGTCAAAAATTCGATTTGAAACAAAGGCAAATAATGCACGGCCGTACGCAGTTTGAACCGCACCGTGTCGGGAACAATGTCCACCTGTAAGGTATCGCCGGGCGTTATCCAATAATGAATTTGGCGATAATCACCTGTTCCATACAAATAATTGATGCCTTCGAGGAATGGGTCGAAACCTATCTTGTGTCCTTCGCGTATGTTGGTGCGCCATTCGAAATATTGCTTGGCCTTGGGAATGTTCAACCCGCGTATTTCGATATGACCCACATAAATACTGTCGGGATGTCCCGGACGGAGCATCGGGCGGGGGTTGGAATATTTTCGTAAATCCGAAAGGGCTTTTCGGTGCTGCAAAGCCGTCCGGTAACCCATTTGATACAAAGTGTCGATTCGGCTGAAATCGGTAACGCTGAAACTACTTACCGGCGGCCGGATATAAACATCGGTTTTGCGACGTTTACGCGGCATATCGGCATACATGTAAATGCTGGTGATTTGGTCCAAAATATCCTTGACGGATTGAATTTGCGACCTGCGAAGCAATTGCCCTTGCACGTCCGAGCCGATGCTATGGCGCGCGCCCATCCGGTAGAGTCCTTCCAACGGATAATTGTTGAGTACACCGCCGTCGGTCAGAATTTTTCCGTCGATTATCATGGGCGAAACAATCGAAGGAAGCGCACTGCTGGCCACCACGGCCCGTGGGATGCTTCCGCCCTTGAATGCCACGGACTTTCCGCCGGCCAAATCGGTGGCGTAAAAACGAACATGAACGGGCAAACTGTCGAAGGATTTTACATATTGAATGTTGTATAAATCCTTGAATAACTTATTGTAAAACATCTGCGAATGCGTCAGCCCGCCGGGAAGTTTAAGCCGCAAATGCCGGATGTCCACCGGAAAATGAAAAAAGGAATTCCTGCCGGTGCGTTTCAGGTAAAGCGGCAAATAGCGCCGCGGCATTTGGTCGGTCATCAGGGCGTCGAAATCCGTACGGCGGAAAATTTCCAATATTTGTTGCGGCGTATAACCGGCCACGTAGTAAGCGCCCACAATGGCGCCGATGCTTGTTCCCGTCAGGTAACGCGGACGGATGCCTTGTTCTTCGAGCGCCTGCAATACACCGATGTGCGCAATGCCTTTGGCACCGCCCCCGCTCAATGCCAATCCCAAAGCAGCCGAATCGGCCGGGTGCACCGGACTTTGCGCCCGCAAACCCGGTGCCGGCAGCATCAAGAGGAAAATCCATATTAACCACGTTCGGCTCGAAATCATTTTTCGTTTTAATACCAAATAGGAATACGAAAAATACAAAAAAAGCCCGTTCGGCCGACCTTATTCCGGCGACCAATGATCCTGCGGCTGCATCAAACCCTTGTCCATCAGTTTTTGTTGGGCCAATTCGTTATACATCAGGGTATAAATCCTGTCGCGCAAGTCCTTCCAATCTTCGCCGATCAATCCTTCGGTGGAAAAAACCGGCAGGAATTTTACGCGTAATTTCCCGGGCCTTCCCCTGAAAAGTTCGTAGGACAATCGTCTTTCGTTATCCAAAAAAACCATGGGGAGCACGGGCAGCTGATGTTCCACGGCCATGCGGAAGGCACCGGCCTTGAACGGGTGGAGCAATGCCCCGTCTTCGATGATGCCGCCTTCGGGAAAAATGGCCACATTGATACCGTTGCGGATATAACGCTCCGTTTCGAGGTAAACCTGTTTGCGGCTTTCCAACGAACTGCGGTCCACCAGGATGTTGGTGCGCCGGTAAAGCCAGCCGAACACCGGATAACGCGCCAATTCCACCTTTCCCACAAAGGTAACGGGTGCGGGCACAACGCTCAGCAGCACCGGAATATCGAGCATACTTTCGTGGTTGGCCACAATGATGTATTGGCGTTTGAACGGCGGCCGCGCTTCGGGATTCAGGATTTTGATACGCCAACCGCCCGCCAGCAAAACAGAGCGGGCCCAGGTGCGTTCAATCAGGGAAAACCACCGGAATCCCGTAGGAAAAGGCAAGGCAATCACCAAGGCCACCAAAGGCGACAAAACCACCACGGGAACATAGGCCCAAAACAAGGCCCAAAGTTTCCAGAGCAACACCAAGGGTTTGGCCATTGTTTGCCAAAGCTTAGCCATAGGCCGTTTCTTCGTATCTTTGCACACAAAAATACGCTTTTTATATGGCACGTATTCTCACCGGCATACAGAGCACGGGCCGTCCGCACTTGGGCAATATCCTGGGCGCCATTATTCCGGCCATCGAAAAATCACGCATTCCGGGCAATGAATCCTACCTGTTTATTGCCGATATGCACTCCTTGACCCAAATCAAGGATGCCGACCAATTGCACGAAAATACCATGCAAACCGCCGCCGCCTGGTTGGCCTTCGGCCTGGATCCGGAAAAAACCGTTTTTTACCGCCAATCCGACGTGCCCGAAGTTACCGAATTGATGTGGTATCTGAGCACCTTTTTTCCCTATCAACGGCTCACTTTGGCCCATTCGTTCAAGGATAAGGCCGACCGTTTGCAGGACGTAAACGTGGGACTTTTCACCTACCCCATGCTCATGGCGGCCGATATTTTGCTCTACGATGCCGACGTGGTGCCCGTGGGCAAAGACCAAAAACAACACCTGGAAATGACCCGCGACGTGGCCCAGAAATTCAACCGGCTGATGGGCGAAACCTTTGTGGTGCCCGAGATTGATTTGAACGAACAAACCATGTATGTGCCCGGCACCGACGGACAAAAAATGAGCAAATCGCGCAACAACATCATCGATATTTTCCTGCCCGACAAAAAACTGCGCAAGCAAATCATGCGCATCGTTACCGACAGCACGCCGGTCGAAGCGCCCAAAGACCCCGACAAGTGCAACGTGTTTGCGCTTTACGCCTTGTTGGCCGGTGAGGAACAAACCGAACAAATGCGCCGGAATTATCTGAACGGGAATTACGGCTACGGCCAAGCCAAGCAGGCGCTCTACGAACTTATTGCTGAACGCTTTGCCGAACCCCGCCGCCGTTTCGACGAATTGATACGGCAACCCGAACGCATCGAAAACATCCTGACCGCCGGCGCGGAGAAAGCCCGCGGAACGGCCCGCGAAGTGCTCAATCGTGTGCGTTCACGTTTCCGTTATACGCCGCAATGATGTTGGTCATCACCTTGCAACGCCCCAAATGTATCGGATGTAATTATTGCGTGGAAGCCGCGCCGGAATTGTTCCGTATGTCCACCCGCGACGGCAAGGCCATGCTATTGCATTCGACCGAAAAGCGCGGATTTTACACCCTGCGCACGCCCCGAGCCGATATGGAGGAGCCGGCGCGGGAAGCCGCCCGCCTGTGTCCGGCGAAAATCATAAGTGTCAAGCGGGTTTAAAAAAATTGTGGGCTTTGGCGGGTTCGAACCGCCGACCTCTGCCCTGTCAAGGCAGCGCTCTGAACCAACTGAGCTAAAAGCCCCTTGCCTGTTGCGTTGGCAAAGATAACAAATATCTTTTTTTGGTGCCGCGGCAGCCCGTTCCGGTCTGCCGCGGGCTCCACAAGCCGTCGGGGCGCCGGCGGCGGAATGAAAATTCCGCTGCCGGCGGCGCAATAAAGTTTAGCGCAAAAGCATTGATACGGGATTTACCGATTATGCTACGTTATGACAAGCAAAATCCGGCCGTTTTTTTTTTGCGCCGCCGGCCCCGCGCTTGCGCGCGGCGCCGGCGCCCCTAGTCTTGTTCCGCGGCTCCGGGAACCTGCGGCTTCCAAGGGCCGACGCCAAAGCCGCGCCTTGTTTCCCTTCGCGGCTTCGCAAGCCCTTCGGTCTTGCTCCGCGCGCATCGGAGCCGCCTGCGGCGTCTCCATGCGGGCCTCGGAACC
>WGAP01000189.1 GCA_015494775.1 Flavobacteriales bacterium
AAAAATAATGTAGCGGAGCAAGACCGAAGGGCTTGCGGAGCCGCCGAGGAAACCGAAGGGTTCCGAGGCCGGCAAGGAGACCGTCAGGGCTCCGCAGCACGCGAAGGGAGACGCCGCCCGAGCGAATGCAAGAGGCGGCCGGTTCCCGGAGCCCGAGGGGAGACAAGCGCGTGGTTAATTATGAGTTTTAAGTTTTGAGTTTTTAGTTGATTTTCAGTTGTTTGCGTTTTCTTTGTATATCGACGGAGCGTGCCGGCTCCCCGAGGTGCGGAACAAGACAAGCGCCGCCGCTTGCAAGGCGCGCCGGCTTGTGGAGCCCGCGTAAAAGCCCGAAGGGCTTTGGAGCGGCATAATATGCCAAGCATTTGCAAAGGCCGGCGTTACGGAAAATTTTGCTTCGCGGAATAATTAGTATTTTTGCTTGTTATACGTATTTCGCCTTATGGCCAAGAAAAAAAACGCAAAGAAATCATCCAAAACCAAAACGCAAGCCCGTAGCGGACATTGGCGCAGCATCGGTGCCGGACTGTTGATGTTTGCGGGCTTTTTGATGCTGCTGGCGCAGTTGTCGTTTTTGCTTTACTGGCACGCCGACCAATCGGCCGTGGACATGGCGCGCGACAGCGAGCCGGTGCATAATTGGCTGGGTAAATTGGGAAACGCGTGGGCCTATCGCATTGTTTATCAGGGTTTCGGGTGGGCCGGTTTTGTGTTGCCTTGGCTTGTGATGCTGACGGGTTGGTATTGGTTTCACAAAAAAAACGTATTGGAACTGCTGCGTCATTATTTCCACAATGTGGTGCATTTGATCCTGCTTGCCACCGGATTGGGATTGTTTTTGTCCGGCAAGGGTTTGGCCGGCGGCTTGACGGGTATGCAATGGGCCGAATGGTTGCGGTTTTACACCGGCGGCGTAGGCGCCTACATTGTCTGGACTATATTGGTTTTGTTGTGGTTGGTTTATCTGTTCCGTTGGGAGCCGGAACAAATCAAGCATTTTGCGGCCAAGGCGGGTCGAATACCGGCAAAAAAGCCCGGATTCGGTTTTAAAAATCCCTTTGGAAAAAAGCCGTCCGAAACCGAATCCGTTTATCCGGCAGAACGGATTGACGGGCAGGAAGAAACATCCGACCCGTCCACCTTGTTGATTTTGGACGAGGAGCCGGAACAGGAAGTCCCGGCGTCGAACGGCATTAATGAAAAGCCGAAGGTCGATACCGCATCGGAACCCATACCCGACATTCAAATCGGCGATGACGATACGGTGCAAAACACGCCGGAAACCTTGGTGCAGGAGCAAGGCGAATACGACCCCACGTTGGATTTAAGCCATTACAACTTTCCTACGTTGGATTTGTTGAAGGATTATGAGAACACCGAAATTGTCGTGAACAAGGACGAGGTGTTTCAGAACAGGGATATTATCGTGGACACTTTGCAAGATTTCAACGTCAAGGTCAGCGTCAAAAGCGTAACCATCGGGCCTACGGTAACGCTCTACGAAGTGGTGCCTGCGCGCGGCGTGCCCATCAACAAAATCAAAGCCCGCGAAGATGATTTGGCTTTGGCGCTTCATGCCAGTGGTATCCGTATCATCGCACCCATGCCGGGCCGCGGAACCGTGGGTATCGAAGTGCCCAATACCAATCCGCTCATTGTGCCCATGAAAGATGTTTTGCGCTCGCGGGCCTATGTGGAAAGCACCATGGAACTGCCCGTGGCATTGGGCAAAGCCATCGACAATTCCACGCACGTGTTCGACCTGACCAAGGCGCCCCACTTGCTTATGGCCGGTGCCACCGGTCAAGGAAAATCCGTGGGTTTGAACGTGATTATCAACTCTATTTTGTTCCGTAAACATCCTTCGGAAGTTAAATTCGTGCTCATCGACCCCAAGCGGGTGGAATTGTCGCTCTACAACAAAATCGAAAAGCATTTCCTGGCCAAACTGCCCGATTTGGACAATGCCATCATCAGCGACGTAACCCAAGCCAAGGACGTGCTCAACTCCCTGCTCAAAGAAATGTATGAGCGTTATGAACTCCTGCAAAAGGCCAAGGTGCGTAATTTCAAGGAATACAATGCCAAATTCAAGCATCGCCAATTGAATCCCGAAAACGGCCATCGTTTTTTGCCCTACATTATTCTTGTGGTGGATGAATTTGCCGACCTGATTATGGCCACGGGCAAGGAAGTGGAAGTGCCCATTACCAAATTGGCCCAAATGGCACGTGCCGTAGGCATCCACTTGATTATTGCCACCCAACGGCCTTCGGTGAATGTGATCACCGGAACCATTAAGGCCAATTTCCCCATGCGTATCGCTTTTCGCGTTACGGCCAAGGTGGATTCGCGCACCATTTTGGACACGGGCGGCGCCGAAAAACTCATCGGGCGCGGTGATATGCTCGTTACGGCGGGCAATGATTTGGTGCGCCTGCAATGCGCCTTTATCGATACCGACGAAGTGGAAAAAGTGGCCGATTTTATCGGCAATCAACCCGGGTATGCATCGGCCTACGAATTGCCCTTGCCCGACCGCGAAGACGGCGGCGGCGAAGGTTTGGCGCCCGGCGAACGGGACGAATTGTTCCGCGAAGCGGCCGAAATTGTTGTGGGCACCGGTCAGGGCTCCACGTCCATGCTTCAACGTAAGTTGCAAATCGGCTACAACCGTGCCGGACGTATTATGGACCAATTGGAAAAAGCCGGCATCGTAGGGCCTGCCCGCGGAAGCAAGCCGCGCGAAGTGTATTTCCAATCCATTATGGAATTGGAACGGTTTTTGGAACCTGACGATAATGATTAACTTTGGAACACTATTTGTAAATGCTATTTGCCTAAATCGAATTGGATATGAAAAAAATTTTTGCTCTGATCGGATTATTGATGCTTGTCGGTTTTGCTCGCCTTGACACGCAGAACGACCCCAAGGCCGAACAATTGCTCGACAAGGTGGCCCGGAAATTTGCATCCTACCGTTCGGTGGCCGTTGAATTTACCTACGAACTCTATAATTCCGACGCCCAAGTGCGTCAGGAAACCAACGGTCGCGTTACCATTGCGGGCAATAAATACCGCGCCGAATATATGGGCATTACCGATATTTACGACGGACAAAAACGCTATGTGATTGTGCCCGAGACCCAGGAAGTGAACGTTTCCACGCCCAAGGCCGGCGGCGAGGCCGAATTGACGCCCGCCACGCTTTTCAGTTTTTTCAAAAAGGGCTACCGGATGAAATGGGACATCAGACAACCCGTCCAAGGGCGTTGGATTCAATATGTCAAACTGATTCCGGTCAAGGAAGATGATAATGTAAAATACGTGTTGCTGGGCATCGACACCAAGACCGATAATATTTACAAGGCCATTATCCGTCAGAACGATGGCACGGTCATCACCATTTTGATACGCAAATTCGATGTCAATGTGCCGGTGTCGGACGGGATGTTCCGTTTCGACCGCTCCAAATATCAGGATTACTACTTTAACGATTTGGATTAATCCATGCCCGCCCCGCGCCCCGCAACGCTCCAAAAATATGTGTTGAAGGAATTCCTCCGGCGCTTTGTGCCCGCTTTGGTGGTGCTCTTTTTTATATTCGTGCTGCAAACCTTTTGGGTTTATTTCGACGAATTGGCGGGCAAAGGGCTTTCGATGGGCACCATTTTTAAGTTTTTCTACTACTTTTCGCCCAATATTTTGCTCTACGCCCTTCCGTTGGCCATCCTGATAGCCGGTTTGATGACCTACGGTAATTTGGGCGAAAACAGTGAGTTGGCCGCCGTCAAGGCCGCCGGTGTTTCGGTTTGGCGCTCCATGGGTTGGCTCCTTGTTTTCAATGTGTTTTTAGCTGCATTGGTATTGCTTATTGCAAATACTATTCAACCGATTGGTAATCAAAAATTTACCGAACTACGCACGGCCATTTTACACAAAATGCCTTCGGCGGTTATCCGGCAAGGAATGTTTTCCGAAATCGGGGATTTCAACATCAAGGTAGCCCGGAAATATGGCCCCGATAAGCGATTTTTGGAAGATGTGATCATTCATCAGGAAGTAAACGGAATTCCCGAAAAAATCATTACGGCCCGGCACGGTGAATTTATCAATGACAATGTGCGACAAATTTTGCAATTGCGGCTCACCAACGGGCAATATTTCGAAGACCTGACCCGCCAACAACGCACTTCCAAAGACCGCAAGCAATTGCCGGCGGTGGATTCGCGTTTCAAGACCTACGTCATCAATATCGATTTGTCCAAAATGAATTCGCTCAAAGAGCGAAAATCCCACATGCGCATCTATCATATGATGAATTCGGCCGAATTGGTGCACGCCATCGATTCCCTTCGGAACAAACAAGCCCGCTCCTACCAAAATTTCCTGCACGAATTGCATCAACGGCACAGTTTGGCGGCCAAGGGAACAAGTGCGGGCAAAGGGTTTCACGCCTTACTGGCCGACACGGGTCTATTTCCACCTTCTTCGCTAAACAGTGTCCTTTCGCGCGCGCATAGCAAGTCGCAGGTCAATTTGAATTATCTCAAACGCAAAATTAAGCGTTTTCATGAACAACAAGTGTTTTTGAACAAATACATCCACGCTTTGCACGAAAAATGGTCGTTGCCCTTGTATGTTTTCCTGCTTTTCCTGGTGGGCATTCCGCTGGGCGCCATTATTCGCAAAGGCGGTTTCGGGCTGCCGTTTGTGTTCGGCCTATTGATTTACACGGGTTTTTATATGCTGGCCATGATAGGCAAAAGTTTGGGCGAAGACGGTATTATTCCGCCTTGGGCCGGGGCGTGGTTGCCCGTGGTGGCCATTTTGCCTTTGGTGATTTATTTGTTGATTTTGGTCAACAGGCAGAGCGAATTTGTTTTGGGCCGTTGGATACGCAAATGGGTAATCCGTTTGGGTTCGGCCATTCGCAAGCAAACCCAGAGCCCCGATGCCATTGTTTGGCCGGGCGCTCCGAAGGACGCGACTTTTGAATGGGCGCAGTCGCAATACCCGTTGCAAAGGGGTATTTTGTTTTATAAAAAACACGAACCCGATTTCGACAAATTTTTCCGGTTTCTACAAGATTTATTGAAGCGCACAGGTGCCGACGAAATAACCGGTTATTGGAAACCGGACGACGATTTCAAACGGCGACATAAAATTTTGGGCGACGTGCTGATGATTCATCTTACACCCGGTGAGCATTTGATTTCCACCAATTTGGATATTAATTACCGCTATACGGGCCAAGGATTCGAGCCCGTGTTGGGACGTGAAGCCGGTTTTGTTCCCTATACGCGACTGCTTTGACGGTTTTTTTTCTGTCAAACTCCGCCATTTTGTTCGTTTTGAAGCTCTTGCACGTTTTTTGCAAGGCAAGATATGAAAGGCAATGCTGCCAAAATGGCTTAAAATGGAACGGGAACTCCAAAAAATATTGCTTCGCACGGCACGTTTGGCCATCGAAGAAGAATTTACGGGCCGGTCGCTCATTGACCGGAACGGGCTTTTGCAACGTTATCCCGCATTGGCCGAAAAACGGGCGACCTTTGTAACGCTCAACAAACAACGTTCGGCCGGCGGTTATGCCCTGCGCGGATGTATCGGTTCCATCCTGCCCGTGCGTCCCTTGCTGGACGATGTGATTTACAACGCCAAAGCCGCCGCTTTTCGCGACCCGCGTTTTCCGCCCTTGCAACCGGATGAATTACCCCGCGTGCGCATCGAAATATCCATTCTGACGGTTCCGCAGCGGTTGCATTATACCGACACGAACGATTTGCGGCAAAAAATCCGTCCGGATATCGATGGTGTTATATTGCGTTTGGGCGGTGCGCAGGCCACTTTCCTGCCCCAAGTGTGGGAACAATTGCCCGATTTCGATTTGTTCTTTGCCCACCTTTGTCAAAAGGCGGGACTGACCGCGGATTGTTTGCGTGCACATCCCGAAATATTCACTTATCAGGTGGAAAAATTCGAAGAAGATGAGTGAAAAGGTTTTGACCGGCAAACCCGTTTTGTCCAAGTTTTACGACAAATTGGACGGCGGACGCATTCGTTGCAAATTGTGCAGTCATTACTGCCAATTGCGCGAAGGTCAAACCGGTGTGTGCGGGGTAAACAAAAACGAAGAAGGCCGTTTGGTCAATTTGGTATATGGAAAAATCGCCGCCATCCACATCGACCCCATCGAAAAGAAACCGTTTTATCATTTCCTGCCGGGCACCAAGGCCTTGTCCATTGGCACGGTGGGATGCAATATGCAATGTTCGTTCTGTCAAAACTGGCAAATTTCGCAAGTGCGCCAGGTGGAACAACAGGATTATGTATCGCCCGAAGAATTGGTCCGCTTGGCCCGTAAATACGATAGCAAGAGCATTGCCTATACCTACAACGAACCCACCATTTTTTATCCCTATGCCCGGGATGTGGCCTTGGAAGCCCGTAAGTTTGGCATTCGCAATATATTTGTAACCAACGGCATCGAGTCGCCCGAAGTGATTCGCGATATGAAGGGCATCATCGATGCGGGCAATGTGGACTTTAAGGCCTATGACGAAAAATATTACCGCCGCGAATTGAAAGCACCCTTTACGGTGCGCGAAACCATCAAATTGATGAAAGAAAACGGGCTTTGGGTGGAAGTAACCACCTTGATTATTCCGGGCATTAACGAAACGCCCGAACATTTGGAAAAAATCGCCCGCTTTATAGCCGACGAAGCGGGCACGGATACGCCCTGGCATTTGTCGGCCTTCCACCCCGACTACAAAATGACCGACCGTCCGCCCACACCGGTTACCAGCTTGGAACAGGCGTATGAAATCGGCCGGCGGGCGGGATTGAAATTTATCTACTTGGGCAATGTGGGCGTAAAAAACATTACCTATTGCCCGCATTGCGGAGCTCCGCTCATTGAGCGTGTGGGTTATGTGATACTGGCAAACCGTCTCAAAGACGGCAAATGTTATCAATGTAAAACTCCAATTCCCGGTGTATGGAACTGATACGAACAGCAACCAACCGCGGCCGTTTTTATCCGGCCGAAGCCGGCGAAATTCGCCGTATGATCAACCGTTGGAATGCCATTTTGGACGGCATGGATGATTATCCCGTTTCGGCGAAGCCGAAAGCCATCGTTGCTCCGCATGCCGGCTATGTTTACAGCGGTTTTACGGCCAATGCG
>WGAP01000190.1 GCA_015494775.1 Flavobacteriales bacterium
GGAAGCTCGGTGATGGAAGTGGTCAAAACCTTTATGGAAGTTACGGGCGTGGATTTGCCTTACACGATGGCGGACCGCCGTCCGGGCGACGTTACGGCCGTGTGGGCCGATACCACACGGGCTACCGAGGAATTGGGCTGGACGTCGCGCCGCACCATGGCCGATGCCTTGCGCGATGCCTGGCGTTGGGAAAAACGAATCCGAAAAATCGAAAAATAAGTATCGATGAAAGTTTTGATGATTTATGCCAATTCATTCGGCTATACGCCCGCGGTAAAAAGTCTGCCCGATTTTCCCGACATTACCGAAGCCAAAACCTTCCGCGATGTGCAAGTGGTGTGTGTGCAGGTCGAGGAAAAAGATCCCGAACGGATGAAGCCCTTGGAAACCAAATTGGTCAAGTTGATCAAGTGGGCGGCCAAAAAGAACGAAACCCGCCGGATTTTGCTTCATTCCTTTGCGCATCTTTCCGAGAGCAAAGCACCGCCCGAAATTTCCAAAGAACTTTTCGACCGGGTCGAAACGCGCTTGCGCAACAGTGATTTCGAAGTGGAACAAACACCCTACGGCTATTTCCTGGATTTGCATCTGGACGCGCCGGGAAAAAGCAGCGCACGAATTTTTAAAAGTTTAGACTGATGTATAAAGAAAAAATTTTGGTGCTTCGCAATGCATCCATACTACAACGGGGTTTTCCCATCCTAACGGGCGTTAACCTGGAAATCGAGCGAGGCGAATTGGTCTATTTGGTGGGCCGGACGGGTTCGGGAAAAACGAGTTTGATCAAAACCCTTTACGGCGAAATTCCCTTGGCCGAGGGCGAAGGCCGTGTGGTGGGAATGGATTTGCACCGGCTCAAACGTAAACAAATTCCCGAACTGCGCCGCCGCTTGGGTATCGTTTTTCAGGATTTCCGCTTGCTGATGGACCGTAGTGTTTACGATAATTTGGACTTTGTGCTTAGGGCCACCGGTTGGAAAGACAAAGCCCAACGCCGTCAGCAAATCCACAAAGTGCTGCTGCAAACCGGCATGATGGACAACAAGGACAAACCGGCTTATGTGCTTTCGGGGGGCGAACAACAACGGGCGGCCATTGCCCGGGCCTTGCTCAACGAGCCGAAACTGCTCCTGGCCGACGAACCTACGGGTAATTTGGACCCCGATACCAAATTCGAAATCCTGGAATTATTCCGCAAGCTCAACACCTTGGGACACACCGTCCTTATAGCCACCCACGACTACGCCACCTTGCTCAAATATCCCGGCACCACCTATATGTGTAAGGACGGCAAAGTAACCGAAGTGGAATTGGAAACCGAGTGAATCCGCATTTGCACATCATCGCCTTGGACAATCCTTGGCCGCCGGATTATGGCGGGGCCATTGACATGTATTACAAAATCCGCGCCTTGGCTGCCGAAGGCGTCAAAATTAACTTACATCTTTTTGCCTACGGCCGAAACGATACGGGCGACCTGGCGGATAGGGTGCAAGCACTGCATATTTACCCGCGCCGTCGGTCGCCAATGGCTTTATTTTCTTCATTGCCCTTTATTGTGCGTACACGGATCAATGCTAAGTTGGTCAACAATATTTTGGAAAATCCGGCGCCGGTGTTGTTTGAAGGTATTCATACAACGGGCATTTTGCAGCAGTTGAAAGATTTGCCCGCCTTTTTGCGTGTGCATAATGTGGAACGGGATTACTACGATTATTTGGCGCACAACGAGACGAATTTTTTCCGCCAACGATATTTCGGACGCGAAAGCCGTAAATTGGCCGAATACGAACCGCAAATCTGGGGCCAGGTCAAAGCGTCATTTACTTTGCATCCCAATGACACAAAACGGATTGCCGCCTATGGCCGTGCTGTGGAAGTGCCTGTTTTTCATCCCTTTGAGCGTGTGGAAATCGATACGGAAAAGACCGAAAAATTCGTTTTGTTTCATGGAAATCTGAGTGTAATCGAAAATCAGAAGGCCGTATTTTTCCTTTGGAAAAAAGTGGTTCGGCCCTTGGGTATCCGTATGGTGGTGGCAGGGAAAAATCCGTCGGAAGCGCTCAAAGACTTGGCCCGGCAAAATCCGCATTTGGGCCTGGTGGCCGACCCTACATCCGGGCAAATGCTGCGGCTGGTTCACCAAGCGCACGTTCATTTGATTTATTCCGATAATCCGTCGGGAATGAAGCTCAAACTCCTGTATGCCTTGTTCCGTGGAAAACAGATTTTGGTTTCCCGGGCTTTGGTGGAAAACACGCCCTTAGCCGCCATCACCCGTGCAGCGGAGAATACGGCCGAAGATTGGCGGGCCAAACTCCGGGAATTATGGCATTCGGAACCCGATGTGGAAAGTGAGCTTAGATTACGAAACCAAGTGTTGGGCGAACATTACGACAACCGCCGCAATGCCCGAAAAATCATGGATTATGCGCAATAACCCGTCCATATCGGTCATTATTCCGCACTACAACCAAAACGACTATTTGGAGCAAGCGCTCCAATCGGTTGCACGCCAAAAATACCGGCCTTCGGAAGTGATTGTGGTGGACGACGGTTCCGCCAAGCCGCCCGTGGAGTTGGTAAACTATTTCCGCACCAAAATTCCCGTCAGTTTGCTGCGGCACGAAACAAACCGCGGCGTGTCGGCCGCTCGTAATACGGGCCTGCGGGCCGCCCGTGGGGAATACATCGCCCTGCTGGATGCCGACGACCTTTGGGCGCCCGAACATTTGGAAAGTTTTGCCGCTTGCACCGCCAAATACGACATCCGCTTTTACAGCGCCAAAGCCCTTTACGGCCACAATGCGCAGGTCGAAGATTTATCCGAATTTTTGAAATCACCGTGTTTTAGCGAAGATTATTTCGTTTTGGCCGTCCGCAATGCACCGGTGGTCAATTCATCCAATGTTATTTTTCACCGCGAGTTGATGAGCCGTATCGGCTTTTTTGACGAAGATTTGCCCGTGTTCGAAGATTTGGATTATTGGATGCGCGCGGGCAAACAATTCCCGCTGATTTTCCTGCCCGTACCTATGGTTTATGTCCGGCTCAACACGCCCGGAAGTTTGACCAAACGCCCCGAACTCTATGAACGAATGGCCATTATGCGATTTTTCCAGCGGCATTGGGCGGCAGCCGAAACCGACGAACAAAAACATTTTGTTCAGCAAAACATATTGGGAACTTTGCTCAATTTTCGCGATTGGAACCGCCCGGCCCCCGCTTGGTTGCAAAGTATGCTCAATCCCCGTTATCTTTCCCCGACCGAACGCCTCAAATGGAAAATGCCTGCCGGGCTTTTCCGCTTTTTACGGTATTGGAAAAAGCAGATAGCAATATTTATGAGCCAACAAGGTTTTTCCTAATGACAAAAATCCGTTTACCCGTAAAGTAAATTTTAATAATTATTAAGAGATTAATCGCGGTAATAGCGAATTTCGGCGCGGTAAAGCACTCCGGCATCGGTTTCCTGATCGCTCATTTTTAAAACCTTTTCCGACAAGGTATCCAAGTGAACCCTGACAACATCATCTCCATCCACATGAAACTGTAAGGAATCGTCGCCTACAAAACGCCAATGGCCGTCTGCATCATCCGTTCCACCCCTTACACTAAAAGTTCCATCAGTATGGAAGGTTAAAATTTCACCTGCCAAGGATTCTTCATAATCTATTTGACCATTTGAAAGTTCCCGGTAGTAATCACCCAACCAGGGTTTGCGGGTAAGCAAATCTAAACGCGGATTTTGTTCGGTTTTTTCTTTTTTTCTACATGAAAAAAACGAACTTGAAACGGTGAGAATGATAAAAAAGAGAGCCCATTTTTTCATTTGTTATAAAGGTTTTATTGTTTGTACAATATTAATAAAAAATTTCATTACCGCATATACTTTTTTAAAACCGCCAAAAATTCCTTGTGAATCAATCCGTTATCGGCAATAATTTCACGTCCGTGTAACCAATTTTGTCCGCCGCCGAAATCCGAAACCCGGCCGCCAGCACGTTCCACAATAAAAGCCCCGGCGGCCACATCCCAAGGCCGTAATCCGTATTCGAAAAAGCCGTCCATCCGTCCCGACGCCACATAGGCCAAGTCCGCCGCGGCCGAACCCAAACGCCTCAGTCCCGACGTGTGAAACATCAGGTATTCGAAACTTTCCATATACGGCCTTAGCCGCGCATAGTCCTTGTAGGGAAATCCCGTGGCCAGCAGGGCATCGTCCAGGTTGCGACAATGGGAAACCGATACGGGCTTGCCGTCCAGATAGGCCCCTTCGGCATCGGCATAGAACATTTCGCTGGCGCCCACTTCATACACGGCGCCCCAAACGATGCGCCCTTCGTGCTGCAAGGCCACGCTTACACACACCGGATAAAGCCCGTGAATAAAATTGGTGGTGCCGTCGATGGGGTCGATAATCCAGGTATATTCCGCCCGGCCGTGTTGCACCGTTTCCTCTTCGGTCAGGAAGGCCGCACCGGGCAATAGGTCGGTCAGGGCGTCCACCAGCATTTTTTCGGCCTGACGGTCGATGTCGGTAACAAAATCGTGTGTGGCTTTGCGGTCAATACTGTCCGCAGCCAAGCGGCCGTGATGCCGGCGTATCAGGGCACCCGCATGGCGGATGATTTCCAACACATTGGGCGTAAAGAGCGGACTGTCGGGTTTCATGCGCGCAGATTTTCGGGCAAATTGGCTTGAATAATTTCATCGAAAACCGATGCAAGCGTCTTTCCTGCCGCCCGGATTTGCTGCGGCAGGATACTGGCTTCGGTGAGCCCGGGCACCATATTGATTTCCAGGAAGTAGGGCGTGCCGTTTTGCAGAATATATTCGGCCCGGCTAACGCCGTCCAAATCCAACACTTCATACACACGGGCCGCCGTTTGACGAAGCAATTTTTCCTCCTTTTCGCTCAGGTGCGCAGGCGTGATTTCACGCGATTTACCCAGATATTTGGCTTCGTAATCAAAAAATTCGCCTTCGGGAATAATTTCGGTGATGGGAAACACTTCGGGTTTCCCGTTGAGTTTGATTACGCCGATGGAAAATTCACGCCCTTCGATAAAGCGTTCGATGAGCACCTCTTCGTCTTCGGCAAAAGCCGTTTCCAAGGCCGCCGGAAGTTCGTCCTTGTGGTTGACCTTGCTAATACCATAGCTCGATCCCGCCCGGTTGGGTTTGAC
>WGAP01000191.1 GCA_015494775.1 Flavobacteriales bacterium
AGACAAGCAACGCCGTTCCAACACGCAATTGCGTAAATTCTTGGATTATTTAAAGGAAAAACAAGCCGAAAATCCCGATCTGCTCGATTTGAATTTGGATGAATTCGCCATGGATTTGGACGAAGGGCTTTATTTTGAGTCCGACATTCCCGAGGGCTACGGTTTGGGCAGTTCCGGCGCCGTGGTGGCCGCCGTTTACGAACGCTATGCACGTAACAAAATTTCGGTACTGGAAAACCTTTCGCGGGATAAACTCATTCGACTGCGTGAAATTTTTGCCTTGATGGAAAGTTTTTTCCACGGCAAAAGTTCCGGTTTGGATCCCTTGAACAGCTACCTGAGCGTGCCCATCCTGGTCAACGAGGAAAAAATCATCGAACCCGCCGGTATCCCGCAGCGCAAAGACCAAGGCAAAGGCGCCATTTTCCTTATCGACACGCAAACCAAAGGCGAAACCGCTCCCCTGGTGCAAATTTTTATGGAAAAACTCAAAGACGAAGGATTCCGCAAGGTCATCAAGGAGGAATTTATCGCCACCACCAACCGCTGCGTAAACGACTTCGTTCACGGACAGTTCGGCAGCTTGCTCCAAAACGTACGCCAACTTTCCGCTACGGTTTACGAGCATTTCCGCCCCATGATTCCTGTGCACATGCTCGATGTGTGGAAAAAAGGCATGCAAACCGGCGATTATTATCTCAAACTCTGCGGTTCGGGCGGGGGCGGTTATATGCTGGGCTTTACCGAGGATTTTGAGAAAACCCGGCGGGAACTCAAAGATTTCCGGCTTCAAGTGATATACCGTTTTTGACCATGTCCCGGCTGTGGGATAAACTCTTGGCTTTTTTTTCGCTTATCCGCGTGCAAAACGTTACGGCCCTTTTGCTGGCCCAATGGTTTACGGCCACAAGGTATTTTTGTCCCGATTGCAGGTGGTTCGACCTTCTTTGGCATCGCAGGTTCGGACTTATGCTCCTGGCTACGGCATCCGTCATCACTGCCGGATACATCATCGACGGTTTCTACAATTTGCGACGCGATTTTATCAACCGGCCGGCCAAAACCGCCCGCGAAGGACGTTTGAGCATGGCCAAAAAACTTTATCTGTATTTTGCCCTGAACCTTTTCGGCCTTATGGCTGCCTGGCTGATTTCGTGGCGTGCAGCTTTGTTTTTCGGCACTTACGTCTTGCTCATTTGGCTTTATTTCCACAAGGCCCAACGCCGTCCATGGCTCCACGAAGCGGGACCGCCTTTCCTGATTATGGTTCCTTTTTTCGGGCTGATGTTGTTTTTCAAAACTTGGGAACCATTTATCATTTGGGCCGGCATACTCGTATTTTTGGGTTTGATGATCAAGGAATACATCAAGGAAAATCTTACCCTCCCGGGCGATTTGACCCAAAACATCCGTAGCATTTTGGTACAATACGGCCCCGCATTGCTCCACACGGCCCTGTGGACGACCTTGCTGGCTTGGTATGCCGTATGGATGCGAATGTTCGGCTTGGTGCACGGAGAATATTTGCGCCTTTTTCTCGTTTTTATGGCTATATGGATGCCCTTTATCGTATATTTGTTCCTGAAAAAAAATTTCCGTTGGGCCTACCTGCACATCCGGCTGTTTATCGCCGCGGGAATTTTGAGTTTATGGTTAATTTGAAAAATTAAAGAAAGATGAAACGAATATTTTTAATCGGCTTTTCCCTGACCTTGTTACTCACCGGTTGCGTGAGCAAGAAAAAATTCAGCGATTTGCAAGAGCAATATTTTACGGCCAAAGACCGGCTGAGCGATCTGGAAGAACAAAACGACAGCTTGCGCAACCTTTTGACGACCAACCAAACCAAGTTCGACAACCTGCAATCCGAACTCCAACGTTGCAAAACCGATTATGCCAACCTGCAAAAACTCTATGCTTCCACCGAAAAGGCCTACAAAAACATGCAGGCCTCCTACGATGCCCTGGCCCAAAAAAGCTCGGCCGCCCTGGAAGCCCAATCGGTCAAAACCCGGGAATTGATTCGCCAATTGGAACAAAAAGAGAAAAACCTGGCCAAGGAACGGGCCGAACTGGAAAAACTCCAACAGGAACTGGACGCCCGCAGCGCACGCATCGGCGAACTGGAACAAATTTTGGCCAAAAAGGACGAAATTTTGAACCGCGTCAAACAAAGTTTGTCGGCTTCGCTCGACGAATTCAAATCCCAAGGGCTCCAAGTGCATATGAAGGACGGCAAGCTCTATGTGTCCATGCAAAACAAACTGCTCTTCGACTCGGGCAGTTGGCGCCTCAAAGGACGCGGCCTGTCGGCCCTGAACAAAATAGCCAATGTTTTGGCCGACAATCCCGACATCGAAATCACCATCGAAGGGCATACCGACAATGTGCCCTACCGGGGCAACGCCTACATTGAAGACAATTGGGACCTTTCGGTCAAACGGGCCACCACCGTGGTTCGCCAATTGCTCAAAAACACCCGCATCGACCCCAAACGGCTCGTGGCTTCGGGCCGCAGCAAATACCATCCCGTGGCACCCAACGACACGCCCCAAAACCGCGCCAAAAACCGCCGCATCGAAGTGATTTTGGTGCCTAATATGGCCAAAATCAAAGCCCTGCTCGACCAAGGGCAGTAATCGGGCCTACACCGGAAATAACCCTTTTCGTCTATGCAAAATCCCGCCGCCGACATACAAGAACGCCTTTGCAAACTCCTGCGCAAAATGGCCGATGCCGACCGTTTTCCGCACACCCTGATGCTCGAAGGCGCCGACGGCTACGGCACGTTGCACACCGCTTCGTGCATCGCCGCTTATTTGCTTTGCGCCGGCGACGAAGATTGCCTCCAAAAAATCCGGCACGGCACCCATCCCGACCTGAGCTACGTTTTTCCCACCGCCCCTACCAAAAAAATCAAAACGCCCGTTCATACCGAATTTTATGCCCTGTGGCGTGAATTTACGACCGATCAGCCCTTCGGCGATTACAGCGATTGGATGAACCGCATCGATGCCGAAAACAAGCAAGGACTCATCCGCGTGGCCGATGCCGAAATCATCGCCCGGCAGGCAGCATTGTATCCGAGCTTGGCACCCCGCAAGGTTTTTATCCTGTGGCACGCCGAAAAAATGAACGCCGCCACGGCCAACAAAATGCTCAAACTTCTGGAAGAACCGCCACCGCACACCTATTTTATCCTCCTCACCGACGACAGCCGCCAAATCCTGCCCACCGTGATGTCGCGCGCCCAAAAATTCAACGTCCCGCCCCTGACGCCCCAAACGATGCAACAATTGCTTACTGACCAAGGCGTGGACCGGCAGCAAGCCCAAATGATGACGTCCACCGCGGGCGGCGACCTTCGCCGGGCCTTGCAAATGCTCAGCCGCGACAGCGCCTACGAGCGTTTTGCCGATTATTTCGTGCGATGGATGCGCGTGGCCTATTCGGCCAAGGGACGCCCTGCGGCTATCAACGAATTGGTGCAATGGGCCGACGAATTGGCATTGGAGAGTCGCACGTTCCAAGGCGAGTTTCTCCGCTTTGTGATGGAGATGATACGCCGCGCCTATGCTCTTCGCTTTACCGACAAACTGCCCGTTCCCGAGTTCCGGCAAAACAATTTCCGGCTTCAAAAGTTCGCCCCGTTTGTGCATCCGGGCAATGTGGACCGCTTTTACACATTGCTCAACGAAGCGGGCTATCAACTCATCCGCAATGCCAATCCCAAGCTCACCTTCCTGGATTTGTCCATCCACCTGACGCGATTGCTGCACAGTTGATTTTATTCGGGCGCCCCGGCGCACGCGTTCGGGGCCCCGCCGGCGGGCGAATGCCCGCGGCGGATGGCCGGACGTTGGCGTAAATTTGTCGGCGCCCCGCCCCGCGGCTTCGCCGCGGGGCGGGGCTTTCCATTGATTATCAAATGTTTACGTCCGGCCATCCGCCCGGCGCGCTGTCGCGCGCCGCGGCGGGGCCACGGCCGCCGTTTCGCGCGACGGAGCACGCTCACGCCAGCCGTTCCTCACAGCGTTGCAGCAAGCATAAAATATCGGATAAGTCGAAGTTATTTTCGTCGAGAACAAAGCCGGCAATCCGAAGGCATAGCCGAAGCTATGGCAAGGATGGCCAATGCCGTTATCGGCAAAAAGAACGAGACTTGGTGTGAAGGTTTTATGCTTGCTGCAACGCCGAGCGCCGGCCGGGCTGTCCGCTTATATTCGCCTTGGCGGATGCCGTGGTTTTGCGCGGGCGCGCGTGCCGCGCGCCCGCGCCCGCCCGTGCGTGGGGCTTCCTTCGGGCGCCTCCGCCGGGCGGAAAACCATCGGCACCGCCGGCGGCTCATAC
>WGAP01000192.1 GCA_015494775.1 Flavobacteriales bacterium
AAAAACATCCGTTCCGCCGGCCGAAATAAGGTTAAACACGGCCGGACCCGGATCAAAATCCGTAGTGTCGGCAAAGTTGCCGATGGTGTAAATATTGCCCGCATCATCGGTTTTTAGTGCTTGGCTGTAACCGAAATAGGAACCGCCCCACGAAACGGCCCATTGGAAATTGCCGGCGCTGTCCATTTTTTGGACAAAAACATCACTGCCTTTGGCCGGGATAAGCGTATAGTTTCCGGGGCCGGGGTCGAAATCCGTGGTGTCGCTAAAAACGCCGTAGGTGTAAACATCGCCAAACCGGTCGATGTCGAGCGCATTGCCTTGATCCCAGTTATCGCCGCCAAAGGATTTGGCCCAGCGGAAGTTTCCCGCGCTGTCCATTTTTTGAACAAAAATATCGTAAAGTCCCACCACACTGAGGTTGTAGGTTCCCGGGCCGGGGTCGAAGTCCACCGTGGCGCCAAAATCGCCCGTGGTGTAAACATTTCCGCCGTCATCGGCTTTTACCGCCCAGGCGTCATCGTAATCCGTTCCGCCTAAAGCCCTTGCCCAAAGGAAATGGCCCGCGCTGTCCAATTTGAGCACATAGGCATCGTAGCCGCCGGCCGATGTCAGATTAAACGTTCCCGCACCGGGGTCGAAATCCGCCGTGCCGTCAAAACTGCCGGCGATATAGATATTTCCCGCAGGGTCGATGTCCAACGACCAGGCATCGATGTAATGCGGCCCGCCGAATGCTTTGGCCCACAGGAAATGGCCGGCACTGTCGGTTTTTTGGACAAAAGCATCATAGCCGCCCGAGGAAATCAGGTTGTAGGTGCCGGGGCCGGGATCAAAGTCCACCGTGTCGCTAAAAATGCCCACGGTGTAAATATTACCCGAACCGTCGATTTTCATGTCGTAAACCCGGTCATCGCCGTGGCCGCCGAAGGAAAAAGCCCACAAAAAACGGCCACTGGCGTCCATTTTTTGGACAAAGATATCCCTGTGGCCTTCCGAAACAAGCGGGTGGGTTCCCGGCCCGGGATCCGCATCGAGCGTATCGAGGAAATAACCGGTGGTGTAAACATGCCCCGAGCTGTCGATGTCAATGGCACCGAGCATATCGTCATTTGCGCCGCCGATGGCCCTGGCCCAAAGGAAATTTCCCGACGGGTCGGTTTTCTGGACAAAAATGTCTTGTTGTCCCGCCGTGCTTAGGTCATAAGTCCCCGTTCCCGGGTCGAAATCCGCCGTGCCGTAGAAACCGCCGGCAGTGTAGATGTTGCCCGAAGCATCTATGCGCAGGGCATAGCCGTTGTCATAGTTAGTGCCGCCGAAGGCCTTGGCCCATTCAAAGGTTTGGGCGCGCAAAGAGGCAATGGCCATAAGCAAGGCCGCCGTTAACAAACTTGTGGTTTTCATAGCTGTTATGATTTTCGATGAATATTTCGGGCATGGAATAATGAGCTTGATTAGGTATGAATCTGAAAATAATATTTAATTGATAATCAATCATTTGTAATAAAGGATTCTTGTATATGCAAATTATAAAATATTTTTGTTTTTATTGCAAATTATCATCAATAAAAATGGATTTTTTGGGTAAAAATTTTTTATTTAAATTCATTTGATTGGGGAAAAAATAATTTTGTTGCCATAATATTTGATGTTGATTATCACGGCTTTTTACCACCCGCAAAAATGCCCTATCTTTGTAGGACAAATCTTTGCCGGATATGCAGACAAAAACCGATATTTTCCATCAATTGCCTTCGCAAATACGCCGCGATATTGTCCGTATGGTTCATGATGCGCATTCGGGTCATCCGGGAGGTTCGTTGGGCACGGTGGAATTTTTTACGGCCATGTTTTTTAAAATTCTGCGCGATATCGACCCCGATAACTTCGATGCCCGCAATTCCACGGGCGAGGATGTGTTTATCCTGTCCAACGGCCACATTACGCCGGTGTATTATTCGGTTTTGGCCCGACGCGGTTATTTTCCCGTCGATTGGTTGAAGGGTTTTCGACGCTTGGGTTCGCCCTTGCAAGGCCATCCGTCGGTGCACGACGGATTGCCGGGCGTGCGCATTGCTTCGGGTTCACTGGGTCAGGGATTGTCGGTGGCCTTGGGTGTTGCACAAGGAAAAAAATTGAACAACGACCCGCATTTGGTTTTTACGCTTCACGGCGACGGTGAATTACAAGAAGGCCAAATCTGGGAAGCCGTGCTGTATGCCGGTGCCAAGCATATTGATAATCTAGTGGCCACGGTGGATTATAACAATGCCCAAATTGACGGGCCGGTGGACAAAGTGTTGAGTTTGGGCGATTTGGAAGCTAAATTCGCGGCCTTCGGTTGGCAAGTGATGCACATTCGCCAAGGCAATGATTTGGATGCCGTAACGGCCGGCCTGGGACAGGCACGTCGTTTAACCGGACGCGGTAAACCCGTGGCCGTGATTATGCACACACAAATGGGCTGGGGCGTGGACTTTATGCAAGGCGATTACCGCTGGCACGGTAAGCCGCTCAACGATGAACAACTCCAACAAGCCCTGGCACAATTACCCGAAACTCTGGGCGATTATTAATTTCCTGTTATGGGTAAGCAAGAAGCCGGAAAAAAACGTTCGTTTTTCAAAAAACTCACCGATACCTATCGCCTGCTGATTATCGATGAGGATACCTTTGAACATAAACTCGATTTTTCGCTTTCGCGGCTTAATGTGTTTGCCGTTACGGGTTTTTTGGCCTTGATGCTTATTGTAGGCACGGTGTTTTTGGTGGCCTACACACCGCTGCGCGAATACATTCCGGGTTATCCGTCGTCGGAATTGCGAAAAAAGGTTTATCAATTGGAATTGTTCAAGGACAGTTTGCGCCGCGAAGTGCGGATGCGCGACCGTTATATCGATGCCCTGCGCCGGGTGATGACCGGTGAGATTACGCCCGAAGAACTTTCGCGCAAGGCCCTGTCGGACAGTATTGCCGCGGTGGACACCGCCGCTTTGAAGCCATCGCACGAAGACTCTTTGCTTCGCAAAGAAGTGGAGCGCAAAGAGGCCTTCCGGGTAACCGGAAACAAAGAGGGACGGCTGCATTTTATTCCGCCGGTGCGCGGATTGATTTCACGCCGGTTTGACCCTTCGGCGGGTCATTTGGGTGTGGATATTGTTTTGCCCAAGAATACACCGGTCAAAGCCATTGCCGCCGGACGTGTTTTATTTACCGGTTGGACGCCCGACAACGGCAATGTGATTGTGTTGATGCATTCACAAAATTTTGTTTCGGTTTACAAACACAATCAAAAATTGCTCAAACACACGGGTCAAACGGTCGAAGCCGGCGAAGTGATTGCCCGGGCCGGAAATACGGGCGAAAATTCCACCGGACCGCATTTGCATTTCGAACTTTGGCATAACAACCGGCCGGTCAATCCCGAACTCTATATGCCTTTGACCAAACCCTAAGGCAGTTCCGTTTCCAAATACCGCATCAATTTTCGCCGGTTGTCGGCAAAGCTAAAAGCATCCAGGACCACCGTATAATTTTCCGGGTCGTAAACGTAGCGGTAGGCATAACGCGCCAATGCCAGCCGTTGGTCGTCGAAGCTGAAAAGCTGTAAGATATGCAGGATTTGACGCGAAGTAAAACAGCGATGACGCACCAACCAACGGGCCATTTGCAGGCGTTCGTCGTCGAAAGCTTTATGGCGGATTTGTTGAAGTAGGTGTGCAAAGCTTGTAGGCGAAACGGGCCTGCGACAGGCCGTGGCATCGGCAGTGCCCGCATTGTTCCAATCATAAGAAAGCTCTGGCGTGCAAACGGCCGGATTTCCGGCGGGATAAACATCCACAACCTGTAAGAAACCGGCAGGTTCGATGCGATAAACAATTTCGCTTGCCGGCGGCACATAAACCGTTTTTTCTATCCTTCGGCCACCGGGCAAATGAACGCCCAAGCGATAAAAATCATCCGTCAGTCCGGCAATGCGTATGCGCGCTTGCGGCCGGCGGTTGACCGGATGTCCGTTAATGCTTACAAACACGGGAATTTTGTTACGCGAAAAAACCACCAAAGCCCGTCCGGTGGCATATTGTGCGCGGGCGGGAGCCGTCAGCAATGCGAGTAACAGCAAAAGAACAGCGCGTTTCATTGCTTATCGTTTACCTGAACAATCCAAAGCCCGTGCCAAAGTGATATTTTATCGGAAAAATCGTAATTTGCAAGTAAAATCAACACGATGATTTACCGCATCCGAGCAACGGCCGCCACCGGTGGCGAACAAGTGTTTCGCGATTTGGAAGTAAGCGATGAAAATTCGCTTGAAGACCTGCACAATATTATCCAACAATCCTTCGGATTGGCCGGAAACGAATTGGCATCCTTCTACACCACCGACGAGGAATTGAACCTTATCGACGAAATTCCGCTCTTTGCCATGGACGAAGGCCTGCGCACACACACCATGGCCGACACTTTGCTCAAAGATGTGCTCAACCGTGAGCAACCCAAGCTGATCTATGTGTATGATTATTTGAATATGTGGCAATTCCTTATCGAATTGTTGGAAGAAGGCCCCGAAGCGCCGGGTGCAGGTTATCCGCGTTTGGTGTATAGCTACGGCCAATTGCCCGAGCAACCGCCCGAACCCGAATTCGATATTGAAAATCTCAACGAGGATTTTGACGGCGGCGGACACGAATGGGACGAAGATAATCCTTTCGGAGATTTCTACGATACGAACGACGATGAATGGTAGGCGGATTTAGGCAATTATTTATCCCACATTTTAATCTTCGTCTTCTTCCCTCGACCGGCTTTCCAATGCCGGATTGATTTGTTTTTTGGGCGAAAGTCCCAATTTACGCATCCGTTCCACTTTGCGTATCAGGTTATCCTTGCCCGTGCTGAGTTTGTTCATCGAGCTTTCGTAGGTCTTTTGGGCGTTTTGGAGTTGGCGTCCCAATTGAATCAAATCTTCGGTAAAGCCCGTAAATTTTTCGTATAATGAAGTGGCCTGACGCAGTATTTCCTGCACATTGCGTTGGCGGTATTCGTTTTTCCACATATTGTCAATCATTTTGAGCAAGGCCAAAAGCGTGGTGGGCGTGGTCATCACCACGTTGCGGCGCAGGGCTTCGTCATACAAATCGGGTTGGCTGCGCAGGGCGGCGGCAAAGGCGGGTTCCACCGGAATAAACATCAGCGTAAAATCCGGCGTGCGGCCTTGGAGTTCGTCCAGGCGATGATATTCTTTGCGGGCCAATTCGTCGATGTGTTTGCGCACCGATAGCAGATGGGCTTTGAGGGCGGTTTCGCGTTCGGCTTCATCTTCGGCATTGATATATTGTTCGTAAGCTTTGAGCGAAACCTTGGCGTCGATAATCGCGGCTTTGTTCTCGGGCAGAAAGACGATGACATCGGGACGCAAACGTTGGCGGCTTTCGTGTTCAACCGCCTGAAAACTTTGTTGGGTGATATATTCGCGTCCCTTTTCGAGGCCTGATTTTTCGAGGATACTTTCCAAGATGGCTTCGCCCCAAATACCTTGGGTTTTGGTATCGCCTTTGAGGGCGCGGGTCAGGTTTTGGGCTTCGCGGGTGATTTGCAGGTTGAGTTCTTTCAGGTTTTTGATTTGCTCCATCAACGAAGCGGTTCGTTTGAGATTTTCGCGGTCGGTTTGTTCCACCTTGGTTTTAAACTTCTGTAAGTCTTCTTTGAAGGGCCGGATAATCTCGTCGATTTTTTGGCGGTTGTGTTCGGTGAATTTGCGCGAAGTTTCTTCCAGGATTTGACGGGCCAGGTTTTCCAGTTTTTCCGACAGGTATTTTTCGCGTTGGGCGAATTCGTTTTGCAGGCGTTCCAGGTCGGTTTGCCAACGGCGGCGTTCTTCGTCCCATTGTTCACTGCGCAATTGCATGGCTTGACCCAGCCGTTGGATTTCGGCATCCTTGGCGGCCAGGGCTTCCACCTGTTGTTTTTCCAATTGGTGGATACGGGCTTCGCGTTCTTGCAGTCCGGATTGAAGTTCGGTCGTTTGTTTTTCCATTTCGCCGAGCCGTTCTTCTAAATGCCGGTTACGGCCTTCCAATTGTCCCAAATGCTTTCCGGCCACCGAACGGGACACAAAAAAGCCCAGCACGGCCCCCGTCAGAAACGCTACAACAAGGTATAGAATAAGCATTCCACTCATAACTTACGGAATTTGAATGTTTGACAACGCTTATCAAAAGTAAGCATTTCGTGCGAGAAAACACCGGTCAGGGCTTCGAGCGCATCATCCGGTTCAAATTCCTGCAAACGTCCTTGGTGTAGGAGCAAAATACGGTCGGCCAGGCCGGACAAAAGTTGAATGTCGTGCGTGCTGAACATCACGGTTTTCCCTTGGCGGGTCAATTGCCGCAAAAGCCCGAAAATGCCGGCTTTGTGAACCAAATCCAAGTGGGTGGCCGGTTCGTCGAGCAGCACAACGGGCGTATCGTGAAGCAGGGCACGCGCAATGAGCACCATCCGGGCTTCGCCATCGCTGAGCTGTCCCACGGGCCGTTGGAGCCAATGTTCCATTTCCCAATCGGCGGCCAAACTGCGAATGCGGGCATCCTTTTCCCGGGCCGTAAGGCCGGGCGGCGTTCCGGTGGCCAATACTTCATACACCCGCAGGTTTTCCAAGGGACGCCCGGGCCAAACCACCGCCACGCGTGCGGCCAGTTGGCCGGGACTGAGCCGGTGCAGGTCGGTTCCGTTCCAAAGCACCCGGCCGCGCTGCAAAGGAAGCACGCCCGTAAGCAAACGCAACAGCGTGGATTTTCCGCTGCCGTTGAGCCCCACCAGGGCATACATACGTCCCGCGTCGGCGGCCAAGTTAACGGCTTGCAATACGGGTCGCGCGCCGTAGGAAAAATACAAATCCTGCACTTCCAAGGGCTTCATAGGGCCAAGATACGCAGAAAACGGGATTTAGCGGATATGGAAAGGGGATTTTTTTAGGGCGCCTGGCCGCACAAGTTCACGCAGGCCGCCGGCTTTCGCCTACGGCTTATCCGGCGGCGCGTTCACTTGGCGCCCACCGGGCTGTCCGCTCAAATGCGCAGGCGGCCCGCTCTTGCCCTGCAAGCGTGGCGGACGTGGCTCCCCATTGGTCGCCCCGCCGCCACGGCAGGCCTGCGGCGCGCCGCATCGCTTCAAGTATAAAGTATTGTAAAAGTTGAAGTTATTTTTGTCGAGAACAAAGCCGGCAATCCGAAGACATAGCCGTAGCTATGGCGAGGGTTGTCAATGCCGTTATCG
>WGAP01000193.1 GCA_015494775.1 Flavobacteriales bacterium
CCTCATCATCTATTTGGAAATAAAGTGTCGTTACATCGTAAAAAACAATATGAATAGTCCCTCCTAAAATCTTCAAGGTATGTTCATAGCTTATACGTTGAATTTGTTCTTTTTGTTTTAAATACAATTTGTCCAAATAACGATATACCTTATGTTCATCAATATTTATCGAATAGTATTTATCCAATAAATCTAACGTCTTTAATTTACTCGCGGGATTTGATAACCGAAGTAAAACTAATTTCCTTAAAATAAATTCATTTAATCCGCCAAAACCAATTTCATCATATATTTTTCCTAATAATAAATCGACACCTATCCTGTTAAGTTGTTCAATATTATGAACAAAGTCCCTTATTTGCTTTTCCCTATTTGTAAAATCCAGCTCTAATAATCCCGTCCTTTCTTTAATCCATTGTTTTCCTTGATTAAAAAGTTTTTCCACTTCAATGGGATTGGAACTACTTCCTATTGTTTTAACGACTTTATATTTCCCACTACTCTTATCGATAACTTGTACACTAATAACCCCACTTTTGTTTTTTTTCTTGCGGACAAACATAAAAACAAAGGTAAAAAATGCGCCTGGGACACCCTAAAACAAAAAAATATTCATGTATATTTCTGTAAATCAGTTATATAAGTTTTGTGCCTACTAAAAGTGGCGAAAACAGGACGTTTTTATTTTGCTCTGTGCGACTCTGTGAAATTTACTCTGCGCGACTCTGTGGTTAATTTTATTTTTTTACCACGGAGTTACACGGAGTTCGGCACAGCGTTTCACAGAGTTTTACTTACTATTTCCAATAATAATTTCCCGTATCTGATTCTTTACTCTGTGTTACTCTGTGAAATTTACTCTGTGCGGCTCTGTGGTTGATTTTTTTACCACAGAGTTTCTCAGAGTTAAGCACAGAGTTTCACAGAGTTTTTTTAAATTTTTTTATTTTGTCATTTTCGATTTTAATTTTTCGTATCCGATTTTTTGCTCTGTGCGACTCTGTGAAATATTACTCTGTGCGACTCTGTGGTTTATATTTTTTACCACAGCATTTTTATTATAACACGCCAAATCAAGCTAGCGGGAAATACTATGCTCGGTAGGACGTAGTTTGAAGCGAATGTAGGTGATTTTTTTTCCTTCGTCCAACCACTTTTGCTCATAAAAGGTTTGAATACCCGTGGCTTCTTCGGGGCTGTACGGATTGTTGTAAATATCGGCGTGGGCATAGAGAATTTCGTGTCCGCCGGTTTCCAAAATGCCCAGCGTGTAGCCGTAAAGAAATTCGCTGTCGGTTTTCAGGTGCAGGATACCGCCGGCTTGAAGTATGCGTGCATAGCGCTCCAAAAATTTAGGTTGCGTAAGCCGGTGTTTGGTGCGTTTGAATTTGATTTGCGGATCGGGGAAGGTGATCCAAATTTCCGACACTTCGCCCGGGGCGAACGCACCTTCGATCAGTTCGATTTGCATACGCAAAAAGGCCGCATTTTTCAGTCCCTCCGCCAAGGCCGTTTTGGCGCCACGCCACATCCGGGCGCCTTTGATGTCGATGCCGATAAAATTTTTTTCGGGATATTTACGGGCCAGGGCCACCGTGTAATCGCCTTTGCCGCATCCCAATTCCAAAACCAAGGGATGGTCGTTGCCGAAAAAATCCCGGTTCCACCGGCCGCGTAGCGGAAAAGTCCGGTTGATCAATTCCTCCCGTCCGGGTTCGAAAAAATGCGGAAAGGTTTTGTTTTCGGCAAAGCGTTTCAATTTGTTTTTACGACCCATTAAACTTGATTTTTTTCGAATGACAAAGGTAGGGAGATTAAACGTTTTCCAAACCGGTTTCCCACTTATTTGTCCTTCGGACAAACATATTTTTCGGGTTTGGACATTAGGACGAAAAGCCAATGTTCGTAGTAGCGCCGTAAATATTTTCCGCCACGCTTACGCATATAGGCGGGAATACTCGCATAAAAGGCCCAATGCGCCCGCACAACGGCCCAGGTGTGCGCAGGTTTGCTCAGAAACAAAAAACGCAAACCGGCCGCCCCGTCCAAAAACAAACGAACAAAAATCACGGGGAAAACCAAGGCGGCGGGTAGGTTTTTCAGCAGCATACGCAGGTTGTTGCGGAAATTCAAAAAGGTTTTGCGCGGATGACCGTAGGCCAAACTTCCACCGCCGGCGTGCCAAACACGGCTACCGGGTTCATACACCAACCGCCGGCCGGCCCTTCGCATCCGCCAGCACCAATCGATTTCCTCCTGATGGGCAAAAAAGCCCTCGTCGAAGCCGCCGGATGCCCGGAAATCATCCGTACGCATCAGCATACAGGCGCCCGACGTCCAATGCACATCGTAGGAACGGTCGTATTGTCCGGCATCTTTCTCGCGCACATCGCCTATGCGTCCGCGGCAATAGGGATACCCGAAGAAGTCCAAAAAACCGCCGGCCGCTCCGGCATATTCAAAACAATCCTTGTGATGATAATCCAAAATTTTGGGTTGCACGGCGGCAATATTTTCATCCGAAAGCAAGCGCCGGCGCAGCGGTTCCAACCATCCCGGGCTCACTTCCACATCGGTATTGAGCAGCACCACATAGGGCTCGCTTATTTTTTTCAACCCCCGGTTGTAGCCGCCGGCAAAACCGTAATTCCGGTCCAAATCAATGCGGGTAACGTCCGGAAAATGTTCGGCCAAAAAAGTCCGGCTGTCGTCCGTGGACCCGTTGTCGATGACGTAAATATGCGCTCCGGGCGTATTTTTCAAAAGCACGGGCAGAAATTTTTCCAACCAATGCCGCCCGTTGTAGTTGAGCAGGGCCACAGCCGTATCGTATGCCGGTGATTTATTCAAATCGGGGTAAGCTTTGCAAAAATTCGGTGCGTCCGTCGGGATGCACACGACAAAGATAATGTTTCCGTCCGTTACTGACCATCAAATAGGGCGCGCCCAAGACCGTATTGTAACGCGCCGCTTGGTTCAGGGTTTCGGGCGTGAGTTTTTGTTCGGGCCGCTTGCATTCGACCAGCAGAAACGGGCGGTTGCGGCGGTCGAATACGACCAGGTCGAAACGTTGGGAACGGCCGCCCACATTTATGGCCTTTTCCACGGCGATAAGTCCTTGCGGATAACCGGCCGCCACCAGGTAGCGGGCCAGATGTTGGCGCACCCACTCCTCGGGCGTGAGCCGCACATTTTTCCTGCGGAAAGGGTCGTGCACATACCACTGCCCTTGCCGGACGAATACCGCGCCTTCTTCCGGGGGTGGAAAATCCAAGGGCGGAAAAGGAAATTTCACCGGAATTAATTTTTGATTTCCACCATCAGGCCTTGGCCCGTTTGACGGACGTCAATCAGGTCTTTTTTGCGCAGACCTTTGACGGCTTTGTCCCATTTTTTGTTGCTCAATCCCGAAGCGGCTTTGAGTTCGTCCAGTTTTTGCGGACTTTGTTTGCGCAGCAGTTCCAACACGGTTTTTTCGGTCTCGGAAAGTTCCACCGCCTTTTTTTCGGGACGCATTTGCGGGAAAAAGATAACTTCCTGAATGCTATCGTTGCCGGTGAGCAACATGGTCAGCCGGTCGATGCCTATGCCTATGCCCGCCGTAGGCGGCATGCCGTATTCCAGGGCACGGACAAAATCGTAGTCGATATACATGGCCTCGTTGTCGCCTTTTTCCGAAAGCCGCAATTGTTCCTTGAAGCGTTCCAATTGGTCGATGGGGTCGTTGAGCTCCGAATAGGCGTTGGCGATTTCCTTGCCGTTGACAATGAGTTCGAAACGTTCGGTCAGTCCGGGTTTTTCGCGGTGTTTTTTGGTCAGTGGGCTCATTTCCACCGGATAGTCGATGATAAAGGTGGGTTGGACGTAATGTTTTTCGGCGAATTCACCGAAAATCTCATCGATGAGTTTGCCTTTGCCCATGGTTTCGTCCACTTCAAGGCCCAAATCCAAGGCGATTTGCCGGATTTCTTCCTCGGATTTGCCATACAAATCGTAACCCGTATGCTCGCGGATGGCGTCCAGGATGGGCACGCGCGGATAGGGCGTCTTGAAGTCGATGATCCGGTCGCCCGCCTTCACCTTGGTGTCGCCGTTGTTCACTTCGCGCACTACCGTTTCCAGCAATTCCTCGGTAAAACGCATCATCCAACGGTAGTCTTTGTAGGGCACGTAGAGTTCGAGCACCGTAAATTCGGGATTGTGGGTGCGGTCCATACCTTCGTTGCGGAAGTCTTTGGCAAATTCGTACACGCCGTCGAAGCCGCCCACAATCAGGCGTTTGAGGTAAAGTTCATTGGCAATGCGCAGATAGAGCGGAATATTGAGTGCATTGTGGTGGGTAACGAAGGGCCGTGCCGCCGCGCCGCCCGGAATGGGTTGCAGGATGGGCGTTTCCACTTCCAGGTAACCGTGCCGGTCGAAAAAGCGGCGCATGGCGTTGATGATTTTGCTGCGTTTGACAAAGGTTTCCTTCACGTGGTCATTGACAATCAGGTCCACGTAGCGCCGGCGGTAACGCAGTTCGGGGTCGGAAAAGGCATCGTGCACACGACCGTCGGCATCCACCTTGACCACGGGCAGGGGACGCAAGGCCTTGGCCAACACATTCAGCCGGCGGGCATTGACGGTGATTTCGCCCGTTTGGGTCTTGAACACTTCGCCGCATACGCCGATGATGTCGCCCAAATCCAGGAGTTTTTTGAACACTTCGTTATACAAACTTTTGTCCTCACCCGGGCATAGTTCGTCGCGGTTGAAATAGACCTGAATGCGTCCGTGGCCGTCTTTGAGCACGGCAAACGAAGCTTTGCCCATAATGCGGCGCGACATAATGCGGCCGGCGACACACACTTCGCGACCTTGGTATTTATCGTAGTTTTCCAGGATGTCGGAGCTAACGGCCGTTACCGGAAATTCCTCGGCCGGATAGGGTTCGATGCCGGCTTGGCGGAGTTTTTCCAGGGCTTGGCGCCGTTGGATTTCCTGTTCGGAGAGTTTACGCGTCATAAAAGCTTGAAATTTGCACAAAGATACGACATCCGTGTCATTCGTTGATGCGGGCTTCGAAGCCCTTTGGCGCCTTCGCTACGCTCGGCGCCTGCGGTCTTCTTCGCCGGCTCCGGGAACCTGCGGCTTCCAAAGGCCAAAGCCGGGGCCGCGCCTTGTTTCCCTTCGCGGCTCCCGACATTGCTTGCGCAATGTGCGGGACAGGCTCCGGCAGCCCGTTCCGGTCTGCCTTCGCAGCCGCGTCAGCCCTGCGGTCTGCCGCGGGCTTCGCAAGCCCTTCGGTCTTGCTTCGCTATAATTTTTATTGATGTGGCCGCGCGGTAAATCGCGCGGGGAAAGGCCGGCGGCTGAGTGTTGCGAACGTAGTGAGCAGTGTATCGAAGCCCAGGCCGGTCGCTTCGATACAATTTTGCTTCGCAAAATCACTCAGCGACCTATATCGCGCCAGGGATGGGAGCGGTTATTTTTTGCCTCGTTCTTTCTTTTGGGCAAGCAAAAGAAAGAACGAGGAAAAAAATAACCGCTCCCA
>WGAP01000194.1 GCA_015494775.1 Flavobacteriales bacterium
GCACGGGCGGGCGCGGGCGCGCGAACATGCGCGCCCGCGCAAAACCACGGCATCCGCCAAGGCGAATATAAGCGGACAGCCCGACGGCGCCTGGCGTTGCAGCAAGCATAAAACCTTCACACCAAGTTTTTTCTTCAACTTTTCCGACATTTTATGCTTGCTGCAACGCGTGAGGAAACGGGTTTCCGCAAGGGCGCTCCGCCGTCCCGAAGCGGAACCCGTGGCCCCGCCGCGGCGCCGAAGGCGCCGGGCGGATGGCCGGACGTAAACATTTGAAAATCAATGGAAAGCCCCGCCCCGCGGCTTCGCCGCGGGGCGGGGCTAATAAACTCAATTCAACGTCCGGCCATCCGCCGCGGGCATTCGCCCGCCGGCGGGGCCCCGAACGCAGGCGAGCGAAGCGAGTCCCGCCTCATGAATGCGCCGCGAGGCAAGCAGGCGACGCAACGTGGCCAGCATGAATGAGGGCGGGGCGCCGGGGCGCCCGAATATTCATCAACAAATCAACACGCTACTCGATAAGCAAGGGTTTGAGCACACGGGCCTTGGCGGAACGGATTTCGATAAAATACAGTCCCGCAGGCAAATCGGCGGTGTTCATTTCCGTTTCGCCCGACGCGGGATGCTTTTCGCGCAACAGGCGGCCGCCGGCATCAGTGAGCCGTACGTCCTTCAAAGGAACACTGCTGCCGATGTGCACCCGGCTACGTGCCGGATTGGGCCACAAGCGCACTGAACGGCTGAGCGTACGGCTTTCGACGGCCATGTTCCAACGGTCTTGGGCCGTGGGACCGCCCCAAATGAGCGTGGCCAAATAAGGATTGTCGATGAAGGGATTGCGGTTGCCTTGCAGCCCTTCCAAATAATCGTTGCGGCGGTCTTCTTCGGGCGATGGCGGATCCTGTGCATTCCATTGAAGGAACAAATCAATCATATCGGGGTCGGAGGCAATGGGTGTGCCTTGGCCCACATTGCGCGGGAGGCATTGGGAACCGTAGCGCAAATACATGTACATAATGATGCGGGCCACATCGCCCTTCCACCGGTCGCCGGGATACCAATAACCGGAACCTACGGCATGGGCATGACCGCTGCCGTCGGTAAATTTTTTGTTGCCACGCCAAGAATTCATCGACACATCCGCCGGCCTGACATGGTGGGCATCGGAACCGGGACCCGAGGTGCCCAAATCGGGCGTACCCAGCGATTTGGGATAAACATGTTCGCGGTTGTATTCACAGTTGGCCGCACTTCCGCCGTGGTCGGTTTGGTCGCGTGAAAGGTCGTTGTGGCAATCGCCATCGGAGTCGGGGTTGTCCCAGCCGTAAATCAGGTAAACCTTGCCGGGCCCGGCGGAATCGGTGTGGATGTAAATGTCCCACAATTGGCTGTACGAAACCTGATGGGTATGCGTATTGATAATTTTTACCGATAAATTGTCTTTGAGTTGATTTCCGGTAACGCTTAAATCCACATCGTTGTAGTAGGGTTGCACCTGTGCGCGAAGGAGCGAAAAACCCAGCATCCAAGCAAGCAGAAAAAATCTTTTCATCAATCCGTCTTTTTGAGTTCGGCCACATAGAATCCATCGCCCACGTCAAGGCCGGGTTCCAATGGCTCGTCGCGGACAAAGATAAAGGAATTATTGCGCTCCAAAAAAGACCGGACTTGCCAGCGGTTTTCGGCGGGCAAAACGGAGCAGGTGATGTAAATCAATTTACCGCCCGGCCGCACCAAGCGGCTGTACTCATCCAGAATGCCGGCCTGCACCCGCAAGGTTTGACGGAAGCGGACATCGTCCCATGCCCATTTGCGGTGGGGTTTACGCTTGTAGGTTCCCGAGCTGCTACACGGCGCATCGACCAAAACCAAGTCGGCCTTTCCGGCCCATTGCTTCAATATTTGCTTATGCGGGAGCCCAATGTATTGCAGATTTGTAACGCCCGCCCTACGGGCGCGCCGGGTCAGTTCGGCAAGTTTGCTCCGGTCGATGTCCAGGGCCAACAATGTTCCTGTATTGTGCATTTCGGCGGCCAGTTGCAGGGTTTTCCCGCCCGCACCCGCGCATGCATCCACAACGGTTTGGCCGGGACGGACGCCGGCGAATTTGACCACTTGCTGCGAATGCAAATCCTGCATTTCGAACAGTCCTTTCCGGTACCAAGGGGTGGATGTGAGCCGGTAATTTTTTTCGAAAATAAGCGCTTCGGGCCAAGGGCCGGGCTTGAAACGATAGCCCTTGTGTCGAAGTAAATCCTGCATCCGGGGCGGAGTCATTTTCAGCGTATTGATGCGTATCACGGGAAGCGAAGGAAGGTTAAGCCGGCGAAGCAATTCTTCGCGCTGAGCAGGCGAAATATCTTGCATATTTTCCCAAAGCCATGCGGGAATACCATGGCGTAATACGGGAGACGACAATAATTCTTCCCTTTTTTGCTCCAAGCACCGGACAAAATGTTTATCGTGTTCGTCGAAGGAGGGCAAACTATTGTCGGCAAGCCAGATGCTAATGGTGGCCAAATGATCGGATGTGGCACCGGCACATTGAGCGGCCAAAGCTTCGGCCAGGTTGCGATAGCGCAGAAAGGTATAAAAATAATGGCGCAGCATATCCCGGTCGCGCTTGCCCAAGCGGCGGTTTCGGGCAAACAAATCATGAAGGGCACGTTCGGGACGGGTGCCGCCGAGATAGGAATCTATCAGGGCGGACAGGGCGGTATGAATATTGCGATGCCTGAGCAAAATCGTTTTGATTTATCTATGGCAATTTAGTAATTTGCCGTTTATGCGGGCGCTCGTAAAATCGGTTCGAAATCTTTTCCGGCTCTATGTGCTGGCCAATGTGCACGTAGCAGTTGCCGTAGCGTCCGTGTATTACATTGCCGCATGCCTTACGGGCAGGCCTTTCCGGCCGTCGATAGCGTTGTTTTTGTTCGGTATAACGCTGAGCGGCTACACCCTGATGCGCCTGATGACCATCGCATACCACCGGCCGGCCATCCGGGTGTATTACCAACGGCATAAACCATACATCTTTTTGCTATTGGTAACCGGCATCTTTTTGGCGGCATACGGATACCTCGGATTAAATCCCGCACAACGGCTTTATGTGTTGCTTCCGGCAGTTTTGTCGGGTTTTTATAATCTCAGGCCCGGAAACCGTTGGTTGGCGTGGCGCGAAGTGGCTTTTGTCAAAATCGTTTTGGTGGCGCTGGTTTGGGCCATGCTCACCGTATGGATGCCCGCATTGCCCGGATGGAAATGGAGCGATGCCGGGGTTTCGGCATTCGTAACGCTTTGGGTTTTGTTGTTGATTATTCCGTTCGATATGCGCGATTTGGCCTTGGACGACCTGAGTTTGCGCACGCTACCGCAAATATTCAAGCGGCATACGGTTTGGATTGCCTTGGGATTGGGTATTTTAATGCTGGGAATATTGCTCCGAATCACTACGCCAAATCATCCGTTATTTTGGATATTACTACTGGCTGACGGGCTAAGCGTAGGCGCCGTTTTTGCCGCACGAAAATACGGCAAACACTTTTATTTTTCCGCCTTTTGGGTGGAAGGAATCCCAGTATTTAGCGCGGTGTTGCTCAGTCTTTTTTGTCGATAATAATAAATTCCGAACGGCGGTTTTTGGCCCGGATAACGTCGGGACAGGTTTCGCAAACCTTACATTTTTGGACCGGTTCGCGTTCGCCCATACCCTCGGCCGTAACGCGCGAAGGGTCGATACCTCCTTCGATGATATAATCGCGGGTGGATTTGGCGCGGGCTTGCGACAATTTCATATTGTAGCCGTCGCTACCGATACAGTCCGTATGGGCCTTGATGTGCAGTTTGATGTCGGGATATTTTTTGAGCACGGCAATGACCTTTTCCAATTCCAAAGCCGCGCGGACGGTAATCTCGGCGCTTTTATATTCAAAATAAATGGGATTAAGCTTAATCAATTTACCCAAATCTTCGCCTTCCTTGATGTATTGTTTTTTAGGAATACCCACCTTGATGCTGTCTTGGCTGCGGGCGATTTTTTCCTTGGCGCTACCTTTTTTCAGGTAATCGGTTTTGGTAAAGGCATAAATATCGTCCATTCCCTTGCCACCGTCGCGATTGGAAGCAAAATAGCCCACATTGGTATCGGGATCGATGTAGAAGGAGAAATCGTCCTTTTGCGTGTTGATGGGCGGGCCCAAGTTGAGCACATCGCCAAAAGTGCCGTCTTCCTTGATTTCGACGGCAAAAATATCCAATCCGCCGTAGCCGATTTGGCCGTCGGAGGCGAAATACAGTTTATTATCCTTGTCCACAAAGGGAAAAGA
>WGAP01000195.1 GCA_015494775.1 Flavobacteriales bacterium
CATAAATCAAATGGGCCGAAAAATGAATGCCCAAAATATCCACCTCGTGCAGGCCCATAAAGGTCAGGTTGGGAAACATCACTTGCAGAATTTTGACCATGGCCAAATTCACCCAGGCAATCACAATGGCGTTCATCAATATACCGATATATACGGCCCGGAAACCGCGTAAAAACCGCGCCGGCGCGCCTTCGTAACGAATGTCCACGAATTCGGCATCGGTCAGGATGTGTGCACGCCGCCACAGCCGGGCAAAGAAAAACACGGTTAGGATGCCGCCGATGACCATGTTCCACCACAGCCAGTTGCCCGAAACGCCGTGTTGCGACACCAATTCGGTAACGGCCAAGGGCGTATCGGCCGCAAAGGTGGTAGCCACCATACTGGTTCCCGCAATCCACCACGGAAGGTTACGTCCGCTCAGAAAAAAATTGCCCGTATTTTTTCCGGCACGCTTCGAAAAATAAACCGAAATGCCCAAGCTGAACAAAAAATACAAAACGATAATCAACCAATCGACGGCGTGGATTTTCATACCGGTAAATTTTGTACGCCAAGATACTAAAAAGCCCGCGAAATAGAGAATGACCTTTTACCGATTTATTTTTAGGGCGCCTGGCCGCTCACGTTCGGGGCCCCGCCGGCGGGCGGATGCCCGCGCGACTTGCCTACGGCAATTCGCCGGCGCCTTCGGCGCCGCGGCGGGGCCCCGTCCGCCGTTTCGCGATGTCGGAGCACGCTCACGACGGCCGTTCCTCACGTGCCGGCCACCGGGCTGTCCGCTTATATTCGCCTTGGCGGATGCCGTGGTTTTGCGCGGGCGCGCGGCACGCGCGCCCGCGCCCGCCCGTGCGTGGGGCTTCCTCCGGTCGCCTCCGCCGGGCGGAAAACCATCGGCACCGCCGACGGCTCATACCGCTCCCATCCCTGGCGCGGGATTTATAATTCAACGTATTCTATCCCGGAATTTTTCCGCCTTTTCCATCGAAATATTCTCCATCGAATTTACCCGAAAACCCTTTTTTATTTTTCATCGAAAAAGTCTATTTTTGCGCCTGATTTAAAACGTGAAGATATTTCGGCTTATGAGAAAAGCTTTGCTGCGCGCTGCCTTTCGCATTTTCGTTGGATTATTGTTGCTATCCGGGCCGGGCATCCGTGCGCAGGAAAGCCATGCCGAACAAACCGGAACAGGCGAAGCCGCCGCTCACAAACAGCACGGACAGGAAATCGATGCCGGCGAAATCGTAGCTCATCATACGAGCGATTCGCACGATTATGTGGTGGAAATTCCCTTTCTTTTGCACAAAACCATTCATTTGCCGGTCATTTTGTGGACCGACAAGGGGCTGAGCATCTTTTCCTCGGCGCGATTCAAAGGCGACAACGAAGGCAAAGTGGTGGTAACCGATGACAAAGGCAACCGCTTTGTGCGCATCCACGAAGTGATTTACTACGCCGACAAGGTCAAGCCGGGCGAAGAAGTTTCGGCCCTGGATTTCGACAAACGTCCCTTGGACTTTTCGTTCACACGCAACGCTTTGGCTATTCTTTTCGTGTTTTCGCTCTTATTAATTGTCATGTATTATACGGTCCGGGCCTACCGGAATCCGAAAAAACTTCCCAAGGGAATCGCCGGATTTATCGAACCCATCGTTTTGTTCATCCGCGACGACGTGGCCATTCCCAATATCGGAAAGGATAAATACGAACGTTTTATGCCCTACCTGCTCACGGTATTTTTCTTTATCCTGTTCAGCAATTTGATCGGGCTTATTCCTTTTGCTCCCTTCGGCCACAATTTGACGGGTAATATTTTGATTACCTTCGTATTGGCCATTTTCACCTTCATCCTAACCACGATAAACGGAAACAAACATTATTGGAAAGAAATTTTTGCACCCGACATACCCAAGGCACTTTGGCCCATTATGATTCCTATTGAAATCCTGAGTATGTTCACCAAGCCCTTCGCGCTGATGGTGCGGTTGTTTGCCAATATTTTGGCCGGCCATACCATCATGATAAGTTTGGTGGCTTTGATTTTCATTATGGGAACCGTTTACGTGTCGCCCGTGTCGGGATTGTTCGTCATCTTCATGAGTTTGATCGAAATCATGGTGGCCTTTATTCAGGCCTACATCTTTACGGTGCTTTCGGCATTGTTTATCGGCTTGGCCATGCACGAACCCGAAGAACATCATGCTCACGAAACGGCTCATTAACATGCAAACCATTAACCAACTAAATATAACGTTATGACAGGTTCATTATCAGTAGTCGGCGCCGGATTGGCCGCCATCGGAGCCGGTATCGGTATCGGCCGTATCGGTGGTTCCGCCATGGAAGCCATGGCTCGTCAACCCGAATTCGCCGGAAAAATTCAAACCGCTATGTTGATCATCGCCGCCTTGGTGGAAGGGGTAGCCCTTTTTGCCGTGGTATTGGCATTGATCCGCTAAGCGAACAAAACCGGAAGGAACTCCGCAGGCGATTGGCGGCGGCGTTCCTTTTTTTCCTTCAACCGAAACGCAGTAAACAAAAGATAATACGCTATGAATCTCACAGCACCCGAGTCATTGGTTTTTTGGATGACCTTGTTTTTCCTGATTTTCTTTTTCCTGTTGGCCAAATACGCATGGAAACCGATTTTGAAGGCCGTCAAAGAACGCGAACGCAGCATCGAAGCCGCCGTGGACGAAGCCGAACGCGTCAAGCAGGAAATGGCCAAACTCAAATCCGACAATGAAAAACTTTTGCAAGAAGCCCGCGCCCAACGCGACCAAATCCTGAAAGAAGCCCGCGAGCTCAAAGAACAAATGCTCCAAGAAGCCCGTGCCGAAGCCGAAAAACAACGGGCCGAAGAGTTGGCCAAAACCAAGCAAATCCTGGAATCCGAACGCCAAGCGGCCCTCAAAGATATTCATCAGCACGTGGCCAAACTGACCGTGGAAATGGCCGAAAAGGTGCTGCGCAATCAGTTGGCCGACAAAGACAAACAAGAAGAACTCATCCGTAAAAATCTTTCGGAATTAAAGCTGAACTAAATGAAGCATCCCAAAGCCGCCAAACGTTACGTCAAAGCCCTGTTTGAACTGGCCCGTTCCCAAAAAGGATTGGACGCCTTGGCCGATGACATGAAAAAGGCCGCCCGGATTTTCGACGCCCATCCCGAACTGGTTAAATTCCTGGGTAATCCGGTGGTCAATCATTCCGGCAAAGTGGAAGCGGTGCGTAAAATTTTTGCCGAAGGATTTTCTCCTTTGTTCGGCCGTTTGATCAATATGTTGGCCGCCCGTAAACGTTTGGAACTTATGCCCGACATAGCGGAACTTTTCAACCGACATTACAAAAAATTCCGGGGTATCGTGGAAGCCGATGTTACCGTGGCCGTTCCAGTGGACGAAAAGATGAAAGAAGTCTTTGCCCGTAAGGTCAAAGAAATCAGTGGGAAGGATAATATCGAATTGCATTTTCACGTCAATCCCGAAATCATCGGCGGTTATATCATCCAAATCGGCGACCTGCGCGTGGACGACAGTGTGCAGGGTAAATTGCGCAAAATCAAGCAAAAACTCAACGTTTAACATATTTTCGAAAACACTACGATTATGGCAGAAATAAAAGCATCCGAAATATCGGCAATCATCAAGGAGCAATTGGCCGGTGCCGATACTTCGGTCAATTTGGACGAAACCGGCAGCGTGCTGGAAGTGGGCGACGGCATTGCCCGCGTCTATGGTTTGAACAATGCCCAATACGGCGAATTGGTTCAGTTCGAAAACGGTTCCGAAGGGGTGGTGCTCAACCTGGAAGAAGACAATGTGGGTATCGTTATCCTGGGCCCCTACACCGACATCAAGGAAGGTTCGAGCGTCAAACGGCTCAACCGCATCCTTTCGGTGCCCGTGGGCGAAGGACTTATCGGCCGGGTAATCGACACGCTGGGCCATCCCATCGACGGCAAAGGG
>WGAP01000196.1 GCA_015494775.1 Flavobacteriales bacterium
ATGTCCCAACTAAGACAGAATGCGCCGAAGGCCGGCGGCTGAGTGCTGCGAACGCAGTGAGCAGTGTATCGAAGCCCCGACCGTTCAATCCGGTCGCTTCGATACAATTTTTGCTACGCAAAAATCACTCAGCGACCTACGTTGCGCCAGGGATGGGAGCGGTATGAGCCGCCGGCGGTGCCGATGGTTTTCCGCCCGGCGGAGGCGACCAGCAGGAAGCCCCACGCACGGGCGGGCGCGGGCGCGCGGGCGCGCCCGCGCAAAACCACGGCATCCGCCAAGGCGAATATGAGCGGACAGCCCGGCGGCCGGCACGTGAGGGCCGCCAAACGCGAGGACGCTCCGTCGGCCGAAGCATTTGGCGTTGGCCCCGCCGCGGCGCGCGACAGCGCGCCGGCGAATTGCCGAAGGCAAGTCGCGCGGGCATTCGCCCGCCGGCGGGGCCCCGAACGTGAGCGGCCGGGCGCCCAAAAAAATACCCATAAATCATTCGGCTTGTGCCGCCGCTTCCTCCACCAAATCCAAATCCACGCGCAGGTTTTCGATGATGAACTGCTGGCGTTGGGGCGTGTTTTTGCCCATATAAAAACGCAACAAATCCTCGATGCTTTGCTCGTTGTCCAATATCACCGGTTCGAGCCGTATGTCCTTGCCGATGAAGTGCTTGAACTCGTCGGGGGAAATTTCGCCGAGTCCCTTAAAGCGGGTGATTTCGGGTTTTTGTCCGCCCTTACCCAGCTTTTCAATAGCCCGTTGTTTTTCCTCCTCGCTGTAACAGTAAATGGTTTCCTTTTTGTTGCGCACGCGAAACAGGGGCGTTTCCAGGATGTAAAGGTGGCCGTTGCGCGCCAATTCGGGGAAAAATTGCAGGAAAAACGTAAGCAGCAGCAAGCGGATGTGCATACCGTCCACATCGGCGTCGGTGGCAATGATGATTTGGTTGTAGCGCAGGTTTTCGAGCCCGTCCTCGATGTTGAGCGCGGCTTGCAGCAGGTTGAATTCCTCGTTTTCGTAAACGATTTTTTTGCTCATTCCGTAGGAATTCAAAGGTTTACCGCGCAAGCTGAACACGGCTTGGGTTTCCACGTCGCGGGCCTTGGTGATGGAACCGCTGGCCGAGTCGCCCTCGGTGATAAACAGGGAACTTTCGAGCCGGCGGTCTTTTTTCATATCGGTCAGGTGAACGCGGCAATCGCGCAGTTTTTTGTTGTGCAGTTTGACCTTCTTGGCCCGTTCCTTGGCCAGTTTGCGTATGCCGGCCAGTTCCTTGCGTTCTTTTTCGGCTTCGAGGATTTTGCGGCGGACGGCTTCGGCCGTTTCGGGATGTTTGTGGAGGTAATTATCCAGTTCGTGGCGGATAAAATCGTTCACATAGGTGCGCACGGTGGGCAAGCCGCCGCCCATTTCGGTGGAACCCAGTTTGGTTTTGGTCTGCGACTCGAACACCGGTTCGATGACCTTGATGCTAATGGCACCCACAATGGATTTGCGGATGTCGGAGGCATCGAAATTTTTGCCGAAAAACTCACGAATGGTCTTGACAATGGCCTCGCGGAAGGCGGATTGGTGCGTCCCGCCCTGCGATGTGTATTGACCGTTGACAAAGGAGTAGTAAACCTCGCTGTATTGCGTACGGCTATGGGTCATAGCCACTTCGATGTCTTCGCCCGTGAGGTGAATAATAGGATAAAGCCGGTCTTTTTCGGAAATATGTTCGGCCAACAGGTCGCGCAGGCCGGCTTCGGAATAAAATTTTTGGCCGTTGAACAGGATGGTCAATCCCGGATTGAGATACACGTAGTTTTTGAACATCCGTTCCAGGTATTCGGAGCGAAAATGATAGTTGGGAAAAATTTCCGGGTCGGGGATAAATTCCACCAGGGTTCCGTTTTTTTCGTCGGTGGGGAGCAAGTTGCTTTCTTCGACAAGTTCGCCGCGGCGGAACACGGCGTATTTGGTTTGTCCATCGCGAAAGGCCTGCACTTTGAAATATTCCGACAGGGCATTGACAGCCTTGGTGCCCACACCGTTCAGCCCGACGGTTTTTTTGAAAGCGCGCGTGTCGTATTTGCCGCCCGTGTTCATTTTGGACACCACATCCACCAGTTTGCCCAGCGGAATTCCGCGCCCGAAATCGCGCACCGACATTTGTCGTTCATCCAAACGGACAACGATACGCTTGCCGGCACCCATTACAAATTCGTCGATGGAGTTGTCGATAACTTCTTTGGTCAGGATGTAAATACCGTCGTCGGGCGAACTGCCGTCGCCCAGTTTGCCGATATACATCCCGGGGCGCATCCGGATATGTTCGCGCCAATCCAAGGATTTGATGTGTTCCTCGGTGTATTTGACCTGTTTTTTGGCCATAAAAAACTGCTTTGATGCACAAAAATACGGAAAATGCTTATTCTTCGTTTGCCAAGCCGTATTCCGTAACGCCGGTTTCCACCACGGCCAATGGTTTGGCGGTCATCCGGCACACGCGGTCATAAACCTGCGAAAGCCGGTAACGGAAAGTCTCCCAATCGTCGGAACGCGTTAGCGGCCCGTAAACACTGATACCGACCCAATCCACATAACTGTCGCCCGGGTAATAGTTTTCGAAATCGTTCCATGCATCCTCGGGCTCGCCGTAGGCGTCCAGATGGAAAAACCAAGTCAGGTTGTCGGCACCCGCTTGACGCGAAAGCATAACAATGTGGCGAAACGCATCACGAAAACGTTCGGGCCCGTCGGGAAACGCGGGGTCGCCGTAGCCGGTGGTTTCTCCGCCGCCCTGATAAGCGCCGTTCCAAGGGAACCAATCACCGTTTACTTCGGTGCCGAATTCGATAAGCATCGGAAAACCAGTAGCGGCCGCATCACGGAACCATTGCAGCAGGTCGGCATCAAAGCGTCCGTCAATGATATTTTGCATCGTGTAAAGCGTATCGGGCTCAAATTCGGCAATATCTTCGCGGGCCATCATACGGATAAAAGGTACACGACCGGCCCGGTGAATTTCCTGCACGGCATCCCACGGAAAACCGATTTGGTCATACCAATTGTCGGAAAAATAAGCCCAGGTAATATTTTTGCCGGCCAATCGTTCGAAATGCACAATGCTATCGGCCGAAACCATATCTTCGGGTCCGCCGAAATCGGGAAAGGCCGCATGATAGCATCCCGAAGCTGGCGGAATAAGTTTTCCGCCGGAAAAAACCGGACGGGTTTTCCAAAAACCGCCGCTGACGGCCTTACGGTAGGCATCGGTTACCTCGGGCGACGAATCGATGCGCAAACTGCTGCCTTCCCAGTTCTCGTGCCACCAAGCCATGGCTTTGATGCGTGGAAATTCGCCGCCTTGAATGACACCATAGGCATCACGAATCCACAGCGCTTTAAGCCGTTGCACCGGATGCTTTTTCCGGCAACTACCGGCCGAAAGTACCAGAAAAATGGAAACAAACCAAAGAACGGAAATAAATTTTTTGGATAATTTTATCGTTTTTCTAAGGAGAGTTCGTTGCATTTTTAAAAGGATTATTTTAATATTGTACCCGCAAGCTACTTTAAACCTGCGAGACAAAAAAATTTTAATGTATAAATAACGACACCATGAAGCAAAAAATTATTCTTTTTCTGCTGGCGGGATTTTTGTTTCCGTTTTTCAATGCCAATGCCCAATTGATGCGTTGGGATAAATTTGTACATGTACAGGCGGGGATGAAATTTTTAAAACCTACAAGGAAATACGCTTACATTTTCCAACAAAAGACGCCTTTTATCGAAGCCGGATTTTCCTTGATAACCTGGGAACGCGTAAACGTGGGTGCTTCAATAGGATTCGGTTCATTAACAATGTGGCATTATAATAAAACGGCCGAAGTATGGCATGAGAATCAAAACATGGCCTATTTGTCTTTGTTCAGTCGCATTTATCTGACCAACGGCTACCGGAACAATTTATATTTTTTGGCCAAAGGATTCTTCGGGCCGTTGATGTATAAAATTTACGACCAAGGTGCCTTGACCGATTCGGGGACGAAATTTTTGTTATCCTACAATTTTATGCTGGGGTATGATCTATTTTTCTCCGACCATTTCGGCATCTTTGCCGAGGCGGGATGGGGCGAAAGTTTTGTGAACGGAGGAATAATTTATAAACTTTGAAAACCATGAAAAAATATTTGATTTTACTTGTAATAATAATGGGAATTTCACGGATTTCCCATCTTTATGCCCAATTATATCAGGGAGACAGAATGTTACATTTTCACATAGGATACACCGGACGGTGGTATAAACATGTAAAAAAGAACCTCTCTTTATTCTATACGGATACCACTGAAAATATACAAGGTTCGGTGGAAGGCCTAATGGTTATCACGGTACCTATGCTGGAAGGCGGTTATTCATGGATGGCTAACGATAAATGGGGTGCCGGATTTAATTTGGGTTACTATTCTTCTTTTTTCCTGGTTGATGAACAAGCGGAAGGCGAAAACGGCAATCAAACCGATTCCGCTCACTTGCGCATTACCTTGGAAAGATATAATGTGTTCATCACACCTTTTGCACGTTGGTATTTCTACAATGAATATAAATTTCAATCCTATTTGACGGCCAAATTACATTTAGGACTAAATCTGACTGACTTTAAACTAATGGGAGACTCGTCTTCATCGGATCCGGTACATTTTCACCTGTTTTTGCCCCTTCCCGATGTATATCCATCGGTAATGATAGGCGCCAATTATTTTCCCATCGAACATTTGGGTATAAATCTGGAAGCCGGATACGGGAAAAGTTATGTTAATCTGGGCATTATTTACAAAATGTAGAATATTTTCGATACAACAAAAACCCCGGGAAATCCGGGGTTTTTTATTTATATGCCAATATTAGGATTTACTCGCCGAAGTGCGAAGCCATAAATTCGCGGTTCATATAAGCAATATCGGCCAGGGAAATACCTTTGGGGCAAGCCACTTCGCAGGCACCGGTATTGGAGCAAGAGCCGAAGCCCTCGGCATCCATGGCCGCAATCATGTGTTGTACACGACGGGCGGCTTCCACGCGACCTTGCGGAAGGCGGTTGAGATGGCTAACACGTCCGGCCACAAAGAGCATGGCCGAAGCATTTTTACACGTAGCCACACAAGCACCGCATCCGATACAAGTGGCCGCATCGAAGGCCTTGTCGGCCGTGTCCTTGGGAATGGGGATGTTGTTGGCTTCCACGGTGCGTCCCGAGGTGTAAACCGAAATGTATCCGCCGGCCTGTTGAATACGATCGAAAGCGCTGCGGTCCACCACCAAATCCTTGATAATGGGAAAAGGTTTGGCCCGCCAAGGTTCGATGACAACGGTGTCGCCGTCCTTGAAGCGACGCATGTGCAATTGACAAGTTGTGGTCAGGGCGTCGGGACCGTGTGCCTGCCCGTTGATAAAAAGCGAACACATACCGCAAATGCCTTCGCGGCAATCGTGGTCGAACGCTATGGGTTCTTCGTCGCGGGCGATGAGTTTTTCGTTGAGCATGTCCAACATTTCCAGGAAGGACATATCGGGCGAAACGCCGTCCAGCTCATAATCCACCAAACGGCCTTGATGATTCGGCCCTTTTTGTCGCCATATTTTGAGATGCAGTTTCATGGTCGTCATTATTTGTAGCTACGTGTTGTGGGAGTAACAAATTCGAATTTCAGCGGTTCCTTGTGCAGGATGGCCTGACTGATGTCCACCGCTTTTTCGTATCGGTCATACGGGCCGGCCGGGTATTCCCAAGCCGCCACGTAGGCATAGTGTTCGTCGTCGCGAAGGGCTTCGCCGTCTTCGGTTTGGTATTCTTCGCGGAAATGACCGCCACAGGATTCGTTTCGATGCAAGGCATCCAAAGCCAAGAGTTCGGCCAGTTCCATATAATCGCCCACATAAAGGGCTTTTTCCAGTTCGGGATTGAAATCGTCGGCCCGGCCGGGCACTTTGACTTCTTTCCAATAGGCATGACGGAGTTCGTGAATTTCCTTGATGGCCTCTTGCAATCCTTCGGCATTGCGGGCAAGGCCCACTTTGTCCCAAAGGATTTTACCCAATTTGCGGTGGAACCAATCCACCGAGTGGGTTCCTTCGTTGTTCATAAAGAAATCGATTTCGCGACGCACCTTTTCTTCGGCTTCGTCGAATTCGGGCGTATCCGTAGGCACTTTGCCTTCACGAATGTAGTCGGCCAAATAGTCGCCGATGGTATAAGGCAACACGAAATATCCGTCGGCCAGGCCTTGCATCAGGGCCGAAGCGCCCAAACGGTTAGCGCCGTGGTCCGAGAAATTGGCTTCGCCAATGACAAACAAGCCCGGCAGATTGGATTGCAAATCATAGTCCACCCACAGACCGCCCATGGTATAATGGTTGGCGGGATAAATCATCATGGGTGTTTCGTAAGGATTATCCCCGGTGATTTTCTCATACATTTGGAACAAATTGCCGTATTTTTCCTCAATGATTTTTTTACCCAACCGGCGGATAACTTCTTTCGAAGGATTGTGAATACCTTCCAAATGGGCTTGTTCCTTACCGTAACGTTCAATGGCCGTAGAGAAATCCAGGAATACGGCCTCACCGGTTTTGTTTACCCCGTAGCCGGCATCGCAACGTTCCTTGGCGGCACGCGAAGCCACGTCGCGCGGCACCAGGTTGCCAAAGGCCGGATAGCGGCGTTCCAAATAATAATCGCGGTCTTCTTCGGGAATATCGGTGGGTTTGAGTTTGCCTTCGCGCAGGGCTTGGGCATCCTCCAATTTTTTCGGCACCCAAATCCGTCCGTCGTTACGTAAGGATTCCGACATAAGCGTCAGCTTGGATTGATGCTCGCTGCTGCGCGGAATGCAGGTGGGATGGATTTGTACAAACGAAGGATTGGCAAAGTAAGCCCCTTTGCGGTGCGCACGCCAAATGGCCGTGGCATTGCTACCCATGGCATTGGTCGAAAGGAAGTAGGCATTGCTGTATCCGCCCGAAGCCAACACCACCGCATGGGCCGAAAAGCGTTCAATTTCGCCCGTAACCAAATTGCGCGTGATGATACCGCGTGCATGGCCGTCGATAACCACCAAATCGAGCATTACGTGGCGGTTGTACATTTCCACTTTGCCGCGGGCGATTTGGCGGTTCAAGGCGCCGTAGGCGCCCAGGAGCAATTGCTGGCCCGTTTGGCCTTTGGCGTAAAAGGTGCGCGAAACCAACACACCACCGAACGAACGGTTGTCCAACAAACCGCCGTATTCGCGTGCGAAAGGCACGCCTTGCATCACGGCTTGGTCGATGATGTTGCCCGACACCTGGGCCAAGCGATACACGTTGGCTTCGCGCGAACGGTAATCGCCACCCTTGATGGTATCGTAGAACAGGCGCCAATCCGAATCACCGTCGTTCTGGTAATTTTTCGATGCATTGATCCCGCCTTGTGCGGCAATGGAGTGTGCGCGGCGCGGCGAATCTTGGAAGGCAAAGGCCTTTACGTTGTAGCCCAACTGGGCCAAGGTGGCCGCCGCCGAGGCCCCGGCTAATCCGGTGCCCACCACAATAATGTCCAACTTGCGCTTGTTGGCCGGACTTACCAACCGGATTTTATCCTTGTACCGCATCCACTTTTCCGCCAGGGAACCTTGCGGAATATGGGATTGCAAAGGTTTTCCTTCGCGAATTTTTATGCTTGACATAGCCGTTTTATTTTAAATGTTGAAAAAAGAAATACAGGGCGATGAGCGAAAAACCCAATCCCACGGCCCAGGCAATCACATTGCCCAAGCAACGCAGGAATTTGTAGCATTTTTCGCGCGGTGCGCCCAAACTCTGAAAGGCCGATTGAAATCCGTGGCTCAGGTGAATACCCAAACCCGTAAAGGCCAAAACATATAATAAGGTATAAACCGGACTGGAAAACAAGCCGGTAACCAAATCATAATGACTTTCCACCTTGCCGTAGCGGAACGGCACGTAATAGTTGTAAAAATGAACCAACAGAAAAAAGAGCACAAACAATCCCGTCCAAATCATGTTGCGCGATGCCCAAGAGGCAACCGCCGAACCGTTGTATTTTTCGTATTTAACGGGACGGTTTTTCCTGTTTTGCCATTCCAGGTATATGCCCATGGCAATGTGAAAGATAAAACCCAAAAACAAAATGGGTTCCATAATGCGGATAAAAAGGTTGGTGCCCATAAAGTGCACCGCCTTTTCAAAAGTTTCCCGTCCGGGCCATAGCAAGGTTAGGTTTATGCTCAAATGAAGCAAGATAAACGTAACCAAAAACAGCCCCGACACGGCCATGGCAATCTTCTTGGCGACCGATGTTCGTAGCATAACGATTGAATTTTGTTCAAAGTTATTTTTTGTAATCCGGTTTAAATATGATTTTCATCAAGTATATGTTTTTTTTCAAACATCCGGATGAATAAGCGACGGATAAAATTTCCCGATTTTTTGTCTAAACCACCCAATCAAACCTTTTGAATTTTTGCTTCGGGACTAAAATTGAGCAGGTTATGACAGTTTGTAATTTTTGTTGAAATGGAAAAAATAAAAATGTTATACCTTTGCCGAAAGTGCAAATCATTTGACATGAACGACATATTTGACAAAATGAAACGGAAAGGGCCCCTGACCCAATACCGTGAAATCGGCGAAGGATATTTCATGTTTCCCAAAATTACGGGCGAATTGGGCCCGCGCATGAAGTTCAACGGTCAGGAAATGATCATGTGGAGCATCAATGATTATTTGGGTCTGGGCAACCATCCCGAAATACGCAAGGCCGATGCCGAAGCGGCCGCCAAATGGGGCTTGGCCTATCCCATGGGTTCACGTCCCATGTCGGGTCATACCGATATGCACGAACAATTGGAACGCGAATTGGCCGAATTTGCCGGCAAGGAAGCGGCCTATTTGCTCAACTTCGGCTACCAAGGCAATGTGTCGATTATCGATGCCATGGTGGACAAAAACGATGTGATTGTTTACGACATTGATTCCCATGCCAGCATTATCGACGGCGTCCGTTTGCATCAAGGCAAGCGGTTTACTTTCCGGCACAATGACGTGGACAGTTTGAAAAAGAATTTGGAACGCGCCAAGCGCATTACCGAAAAAACCGGCGGCGGCATTTTGGTTATTTCCGAAGGCGTTTTCGGTATGCGTGGCGAGCAAGGCATCTTGAAGGAAATCGTGAATTTGAAATCCGAATACGACTTCCGTTTTTATATCGACGACGCGCACGGTTTCGGCACCTTGGGCCCGGGCGGCCGCGGAACCCATTTCGAACAGGATGTGGTCGATGGTGTGGATGTGTATTTTGCCACTTTTGCCAAATCCATGGCCAGTATCGGCGCTTTTGTGGCCGGCGACAAAGACGTCATCAAGTATTTACAATACAACATGCGCTCGCAGGTCTATGCCAAGTCCATGCCCATGCCCCTGGTGGAAGGTGCTTTGAAACGCTTGGATATGATACGTTCACACCCCGAACTCAAAGACCAACTATGGGATGTGGCCCTGCGACTGCAAAAAGGGCTTACCGAAGCGGGGTTTGACATCGGAAAAACCGACACGGCCATAACGCCCGTTTACCTGCATGTGGAACCCGTCGAAGCCGGTATGTTGGTCCGTGATTTGCGCGACAACCACAAGATATTCACGTCCATCGTGGTCTTTCCGGTGATTCCACGCGGTATGATTATTTTGCGGCTTATTCCCACCACGCGCCACACCCAGACCGAAATCGACGAGACCATCGAGGCCTTCAAGGCCATTCGCCAAAAGCAGGAAGCCGGCGTTTACAAGGAATTGGCCAAGGACATTCAGATTTAATTTTTTTTGGGCGCCCCGGCGCTCACGTTCGGGGCCCCGCCGGCGGGCGGATGCCCGCGCGACTTGCCTTTGGCAATTCGCCGGCGCCTTCGGCGCCGCGGCGGGGCCTCGGCCGCCGTTTCGCGCGACGGAGCACGCTCACGCCGGCCGTTCCTCACGCGTTGCAGCAAGCATAAATGTCGGATAAGTTGAAGTTATTTTTGTCGAGAACAAAGCCGGCAATCCGAAGGCATAGCCGTAGCTATGGCGAGGATGGGCAATGCCGTTATCGGCAAAAAGAACGAGACTTGGTGTGAATGTTTTATGCTTGCTGCAACGCCAGGCGCCGTCGGGCTGTCCGCTCAAATGCGCAGCCGGCCCGCTCTTGCCCTGCATGCGTGGCGGCCGTGGCTCCCCACTGGTCGCCCCGCCGCCACGGCAGGCCTGCGGCGCGCCGCCCGCGCATAACCGCTCCCATCCCTGGCGCAAAATCATGGCCGGGTTCTAAGGTTTATCAATTGTTCTAATCGTTTTTCAAGCTGCGCATTTTGACGTTTTAATTGCTCGATTTCCTGTCGTTGACGTTCTATTTCCCGCTGTTGTTCTTGCATGGCCTTGACCAAGGGGACCACAAATTCCGCATAGCGCAGGCCGTAGGTATCGTTTTCGTTATCCGGTTTGTCAACACCGTGAAAATCATAGCCCACACTACGGGCGGCTTGTTCCACTTCCTGAGCAATAAACCCGCTTTGGAGTTCCGATTCCTTTTGTTTTTCGGCCTCGGAAAGACGCAAACTATCGGGTGTATGAAGAAAAGCCGCCAAGGCATCCAAATCCAGATGATACGTTACGGGACGCAGTTTCATGATAAAGGGCAACCCGACCACGTTTTCACGCACATCTTTCTTGAATCTGGCATCCGACAGGTTGGTCCAGTCGGCATAACCGCCGATGCTGGTAACCGAACTGTTTCCGATACGGACTTGGTTGCTGGCGGTGGGTTGGGCATTGTAGCCCAGAGCTGTGGAGTTGGTGAAATTAACTCCATCAAAAAAAACTCTATATCCGACTGCTGTATTATAGTTGCCTCCCACGTTATGAGTTAACGCGGAGGCACCCAAAGCCGTATTATAGTTACCGGAATCGTTAGCATATAATGACATCGACCCTATGGCTACATTTTGGTTGCCAGACGTGTTGTTCCGTCCGGAATTATAACCTAATGCAACATTGTAACTTCCGGAAGTATTAACATACAAAACTTCCTCACCCATCGCAAGATTATTGTTTCCTGTTGTATTTGATTTTAAAGCATGCGAGCCTATAGCTATGTTTTCATCTCCTTGATTTGAATATAACGTATTAACTCCCATCCCAATATTTCCTGTGCCTGAATTGTTGTATAAGGCTTGATAACCTATACCTATGCTCGATATGCCATTGGCATTATATTGCGAATAGCCCCCCAATGCTATATTATTATAACCGGTAGTATTGTAGCGAAGAGCTAATTTACCAATAGCAACATTCTGAGCTCCGTTTGTATTTGATGTTAATGATGCTTGGCCTATGGCAATATTCCCTTCCCCATTGGTGTTGTGCCTTAATGCCTCATTGCCAATAGCAACATTAGTAAAACCTTGCGTGTTTGCATATAGGGCTAAATTGCCAATAGCAATATTATTATTTGCATCTCTGTCATTATTGCTGTACAAAGCCTGTCTTCCTATTGCAATATTATATTTACCTTCCACATTGCCATATAATGCCTCCGAACCAACAGCTATATTATAGTAGCCGGAAGTATTGGAATAAAGTCCGTTCTTGCCTATGGCCAAATTTTCAATTCCCGTAGTATTGTTATACAATGTAAAATACCCAATACCAATGCTATAACTGGATCGGTTTTGTCTCATCGAAAAATCTCCAATGCCAATATTATAGTCTCCGTAATTGTGTTGTAAACAGTATCTTCCGATGGCAATATTGTTATTTGTAGAATTTGCATATAGCATTGATGCCCACCCTAATGCAATATTATAATTGCCTTCACGCAGATCACGCAATGCATATGTGCCTCCGGCAAAGTTATAGTTTCCGTTCCGATTACTGTTTAATGCCATATATCCTATCGCCGTATTGGCTCCGCCTGTGGTGTCTGCTTCCAAAGCGAATGCTCCCACAGCAGTGTTTTGTCCAGTTTTATTTGCTCGTAACGCCGAATGGCCAATAGCTGTATTCCAATTTCCTGATACAACATCACGCAATGCTGTGATTCCAACCGCCACATTACCATCTCCCGTTGTATCATTCATCAAGGCTTGATACCCAATTGCCGTGTTCCCATTCAGATGTTGCGACTTATGTAACGCATATGCTCCAATTGCGGTATTTCTGAGCCCGTCAATATTTGAAGACAATGCCTGGTAACCTAAACCAATGTTTTCGTATCCTGTTGCATTATTTTGAAGCACCTGATACCCCACCCCCACATTCCGGTTATCGGTACCATCATCAAATTTCCCAGCTTCAAATCCCAAAAAAACAGATGAGCCGTTATCGGTGCCGTCATCATCGGATTTACCGTCTTCCAAATCGTTGATTTTCTTAACAGCCGAAGCTGCATTTTGAACCATCAACCAAACTGTGCCGTCATAATAATAAAAACCAGGTGTGTTGTCAGTCTGGTAAACCATCAAACCTTCGGCCGGCGAAGCAATGCCATCGCGTTGATCTTTTGTCATCCGGGGAATCAATAATCCTTTGGAAGTACTTTGAATATCCAACATGGCGGAAGCATCCGGCTGGCTTCCATCGGTGTTGATACTCACTTGGGCGCTTACAACTTCCGCCCCATATAATAACAATACAATTACTATTTTCGCTTTCATGATCAAGTGGTTTTTGAGATTAGTAAAATTTTATTCGCAAGCCATAACCCGTTTTTTTTGATTACTCCGGTTGGCCATACTTTACAAGTCAAAAATAAAAAATTTATTGAATAATATACAAGATATTAATGTTATTTTTAATATCTTTATCGATAAGATTTGGATTTTTTGCCAAATATCAGATTTTGCAGAAATTCCGATAATTATTTCACCAAATATACCCTGGATATAAATGCGGGTTTACCCAATTAATCATCGTTCATATATTGTAAATCTATGACCCCGGTGCCAATCGTATCGAACATTTGAAATAGTGAAGGATATGCCGGAAATAAATTTATATGTAGGATTATTAATTTTAGATTCATTGCTATACCCCCAAACGATAATTAACCGGTAAATCTCCTCCATCCCCCCGAAAACAAAAAACCGGCCCCAAGGACCGGTTGTCGGCTTGTAAATCGCGGATTATTCCTCCACATACATTTGTTCCACCACGATTTTGTCGGCTCCCCTGCTCAATGACCAAAGCATGATGCTGTCAAAGAGCAAACTGATGCCCGCATACAAACCCAGCAGCCAGGACGAAGCCAAGGGATTGGGCGTGTAGTAGAGAAAAATAACCCCCAAAATACCGCTTACCAATCCGTTGATAACGGCCCATAATTTGTTGACCGCCGGTTTGAGCGTAAAGGCCAAGCCGAAGTTGATGGCCGCATCGGTAAACAGGTAAACAGCCATCAAAATAGCCAATGCACTGGCGGCCGCCCATGGTTTCCAAATCATCAGCACACCCGTAACGGTGAGTAGCAGGGCTTTAAGCCAACCCCAAAAGCTTTTGGGATTTACCTTGTAGGTTACATAACCGCCATAAAGGCCTAGGAACAACATCACCCAACCGACAAAAACGGCAAAGGTCAAACCCATTAATCCGGGAAATATCACCCCGGCCAAACCCAAAAGGAAAAAGGCGATGGCCAACCTTTTGGTGTGTACGATATACTTATCGTAAAATGCTTTGCGCGTAGGATAGTTGATCATGATTTTGGTTTTTTTGTTTAGCGTTATTGGTTACCGAAAAAAATGTGCCCGGTGATAAAAACGGCCATTTTTACAGCGAAAACCAAATAAAAACCTAAAAATCAAGACATTATTTCCTTGTTCGGTGCAATTTTTTCAGCCCCCCGGGCGGTGAAAATATAAAATAATGTATGCTTTGGTATTTCGGGAAAATGATTATATCTTTGCACACTGCAATACATAAAAATCATTTAAAAAATATTGGCATGTATTTGACACCCGAAATCAAGAAAGAATTCTTCAAGAAGTACGGCAAATCCGAGAAGGATACCGGATCGCCGGAAGCTCAAATCGCACTGTTCACCTACCGCATCGAACATTTGACCCAACACCTCAAAAAGCACAAACACGATTACAGCACCGAGCGGGCATTGATCAAATTGGTAGGTAAACGCCGGCGACATCTGGACTACCTCAAAAAGGTGGATATCGAACGTTACCGAAAAATCATCAAAGAACTCGGATTGCGTAAATAAGCAATCCCACACAAAAAGGGCGGTTCCAAGCCCTTTTTTTGTTTAATCCGAAAAAAACAGGAATACGTATGAAACCCGAACCCATAAAACAAATCATCACCCTGGACGACGGCCGCGAAATTACGCTCGAAACCGGTGTGTTGGCCAAACAAGCCGACGGCTCGGCCGTAGTACGCATGGGCAATACCATGCTGCTGGCCACCGTGGTGTCGAACAAAGAAGCCAAACCCGACGTGGACTTTTTCCCGCTTACGGTGGATTACCGTGAAAAATATTCGGCTTCCGGCAAATTTCCCGGCGGCTTTTTCAAGCGCGAAGGGCGGCCTTCGAGTGAGGAAATATTGGTGATGCGCCTGGTGGACCGCGTGTTGCGTCCCACCTTCCCGAAGGATTATCGCCACGATACGCAGGTGATGATTTCGCTACTTTCCTATGACGAAGACGTCCAACCGGACGCCCTGGCCGGATTGGCGGCATCGGCGGCCATTTCGGTGTCGGACATTCCGTTCGACGGGCCCATTTCCGAAGTGCGCGTCATTCGCAAAGACGGTCAATTTATGATCAATCCGGGCATCAAGGACATCGAAGAGGCCGACATCGACCTGATGGTGGGCGGCACCTACGACTCGGTTACCATGGTCGAAGGTCAAATGCACGAAGTGAGCGAAGAGGAAATGCTCGACGCCATCGATTTTGCCCATCAAACCATTCGCAAGCAAATCGAAGCCCAAAAGGAATTTGCCACCAAAGTGACCAAAGCCCAAACCAAACGGGATTACGACCGCGGCGAAGAAGACGAAGAACTCTACCGGAAAGTGTACGAATTTGCCTACGACCGCATCTATGCCATTGCTTCGCAACCCACGGGCAAACAGGAACGCAAGCAAATGTTCGATGCCGTCAAGGAAGAACTCAAAGAACAATTCGACGAAGAAACGCTCGAAGAAAAAGGCAAATTGATTTCGGAATATTTTTCCGAGGTAAAGAAAAAAGCCGTTCGCCATTTGATTTTGGACGAACAAAAGCGACTCGACGGCCGCAAACCCGATGAAATACGTCCCATTTGGACCGAAGTGAATTATTTGCCTTCGGTACACGGCTCGGCCATCTTTACCCGTGGCGAAACCCAGGCCCTGGCACAGGTAACTTTGGGCACATCCATGGATGTAAACATCATTGACGGGGTTTCGTTCCAGGACGAAGAGCGATTTTATCTGCACTATAATTTCCCGCCCTACTCCACCGGCGAAGTCAAGCCCCTGCGCGGTACATCGCGGCGCGAAATCGGGCATGGACATTTGGCCCAACGGGCATTGGAACCCATGGTTCCCACGGATTCACCCTACACCATTCGCGTGGTGTCGGACGTGTTGGAATCCAACGGTTCGTCGTCCATGGCCACGGTCTGCGCCAGCAGTATGGCACTAATGGATGCCGGTATTCAAATCAAAAAACAGGTGGCCGGCATTGCCATGGGATTGATCTGGGACGAAGAAACGGGCCGTCACGTGGTGCTTTCCGACATCCTGGGCGACGAAGACCATCTGGGCGATATGGACTTTAAAGTAACCGGCACCGCCGACGGCATTACGGCTTGCCAAATGGACATCAAAATCAAAAACCTGGACCGCGGCGTGCTGGAAAAAGCCCTGCATCAGGCCCGTGAAGGTCGCTTGCATATTTTGGGCATTATGAACCAAACCATCGACAAGCCGCGCCCGGATGTAAAAGAATTCGTTCCCAAAATCGAACGCATCGAAATTCCCAAGGATTTTATCGGTGCGGTCATCGGAAAAGGCGGCAAGGATATTCAACAATTGCAGGATGAAACCGATACGGTTATTGTCATCAAGGAAGAAGGCGACATGGGCGTGGTGGAAATTATGGGCAAGAGCCGCGAAAAAATCCAGGAAGCTATCGACATTATCCGCAGCATTGCTTTTGAGCCCGAAGTGGGCGAAGTGTATGAAGGACGCATCGTTTCCATCAAGGATTTCGGTGCCTTTGTGGAAATAGGTCGCGGCACGGAAGGTTTGCTGCATATTTCCGAAATCGATTGGAAACGCACCCGCGACGTTAACGACGTACTCAAAGTGGGCGATGTGGTGCGCGTGAAACTCCTTTCCAAGGAGCCCAACGGCAAATTACGCCTTTCGCGTAAAGCCATCATACCCAAACCCGAAGGTTATGTGGAACCCGAACGCCGCGAACGCCGCCCTGCGCATGGTCGAGGCCCGCGTCGCGACGGCGGAAAACACCGCCCGGGAAACCGCCCGCCACGTCACGAAGATTAAAATGACAACGCCGTAAATAAAAAATCCCTTGCTCAAATCGGGCAAGGGATTTTTTTATGGGAAAAGAATAAACTTTAAAGTTGATTTTCTTCTTCCTTGATGCAACGGCACCAAAAACCGTCTTTGGTGCAATAAAGCTGATAACCACTGCGGCAAGCTTTCAGGTGACCCTTACGTTCGAAGGTGGCGGGTTGCAATTGTGCCGCTTCGGTCAGGTATTGTTTCAGCACAGCTTTGACACTTAGCGGTGTGTCGGAATGGCCTTCCACAATGCCGATGGCGTAAACATATTTGACCCTTTGACGGAAAGCCGTTTGGATGACTTCGGGATTTACGGTAAAGCCCAAACTGTGGTCTTTGCCTTCCAAAACCACATAATCCTTGCGGATGTAGAGCGAATACATTCCGTCTTGCAGTAAATTCCAATTAATGGGCGCCGACAGTTGAATGTAAAAGAAATCATTGGCCGTTTGGTCATCGTTTTGATTAAGCGTTACCACCAGGTCTTTACCCATAGGGTAAAAACGCAGGAAGGCCTTTTTTTTCAACATATCCTTGGCCCAAACGGATGTGGTTAAACCCATAGCCAAGACAAGCGTAATGAGGCGGATGAAATTTTTGGTTTTCATGGCAAGTGATTTTTTTATGTTAATTTTAATTATCATTGTGCTATAAATGTATAACAATTTTCCGTAATTCCAAACATCAAACGACACATTTTTAAAAAATATATTGCTGCACCTTGTGCCTGAGCGCTTTTGATAATGTTTAATTATTTAATTATCAGCAACATAATTATATTCGATTAATAGAGAATACTAATGTTAATTTTATTGATTTTAAGAAGAAAATTTGAGCTAATTTATCTTAACAACCATTATAATGATTGTTTTTGCGACCGAAAAAGGAAGGATAAATGCTTGTTGGATAGATTTTGGCTAAATTTGAATGGATGTTTTCAAGAATAATTTTATACCTGTTTATTTTATCCCCCTTGTGGGCGAAAGCGCAAACGGCCTATTATGTTTCGCCCGGCGGAGATAATCTAAATGACGGCCGTTCGCCGGCAACGGCGTGGCGGACGATTTCCTACGCCCTTTCGACGGCTTCGCCCTTGGCGGCGGGTGATACGCTGTGGGTGCATTCGGGGATTTATGCGGGTGAAAACGTAGTGGTGGAAAAAAGCGGGACGGCCGCACGCCCCATTGTGGTAACGGGCTACGGACAAACGCCCGGCAGTAACCGGGATTTTGATTTTGATTACGGCGACACGCTCGATGCTTCCCGGCTGCCGCTTTTGGACGGCATCGATCGTAGCCATGGCACAGCCATCGACTTGAACGGCCAACAATATGTAGAATTTCACCACCTGCAAATCACCCGTTACGAAAACGGCATTATCGACTATGAACGTCTGAGCAACCGGCACATCCTGCTCGACAGCATTTATCTGACCACTTTCGGCGATACGCTCGACAATTATTCGGGCAAGGCCATCGAGTTGGAATCGTCCGATAATACGATACGTCATTGTGTGGTGGTCAACGCATCGGCGCAAGGAATTTATGTGGAAGGCGACCGGAATATCATTGAGAATTGCAAGGTTTATTGCGACGACAGCACGTCGGATCAAGCAGCTATGGATTATTACATTGTGGTTTATTACGGAAATTACAACAGCGTTCGCAATTGCTATGTGGAACGTATCGGCGATTTGCCGCACTATGGCCATGGCATCGGGGTCAAGGGTGATGCCGCCTACAATGTGTTTGAACAATGCACGGCGGTTAATTTCCGCGACGAGGCCTTTTATGTGCGGCATCGCGGGGCTCAACATAACCGGTTTGTGCATTGTACAACCCAAGGAATAACCCAGGAATCCACCGGTTTTGTGGTACGCGACGGGGCCAGTTATAATACTTTTGATGCTTGCATAGCCCAAGACTGTAAACGCGCCGTACAATTTTGCGATAGCGACGAAGACGGCGGTGCGCAGTATTGCGGGCGCTACAACCGGTTTACCAATTGTATCTTTATTGATAATTATATAGCCATCGATTTTAATGATTACGAAGAAGATACCGATGTGGACAACAATGCTTTTTACAATTGCATATTCGACGGAGGAAATACGCTTGTCAATGTGGAACGGAATAATTATGACAACCGGATGGTTAACAGTATTGTAACGGGTTTTAGCCGGATGGAAACCGACAGCAACGGCTATACGTTACATTTTGATTTTACCTATTCGGATTTTTATAATAACGGCTTTTCCGTTCCGGCCGGCACCGGGAACCTTAGCGCCGACCCGCAATATACCGATAGTGCGCAAAATGATTATCACCTTTTGGCCGGCAGTCCTTGCATTGATGCGGGAACTACAAACGGCGCACCTACAACGGATTTTGACGGAATGCCGCGCCCGCAAGGCCACGGAACGGATATGGGCGCCTATGAGTTCGACGCACAATCGGCAGCCGGCAAGCAAAATTTTCCGGCCTTTTCCGTATATCCCAATCCATGCCGTTATGTTTTGTTTGTCCGTTTGCCACAACCTTTAAACGGCCGGGTTTACCTTTTTAATACGGCGGGGCAAATCCTGACGGATTTGAATCCCACGACGGCGTTGGACAATAATTTACTGAGGTTGGATGTTTCGAAGTTGAAACCGGGGGTTTACGGGTTGGAGGTCAACGGGAGGAGAAAAATGTTTATCAAGCGGTAAGGTTTTTTTAATTATGAATTTTAAATTTTGTATTATTAATTGATTATCAATGAGTTATGATTTGAGATGTGATCAATTCATAATCATTAGGCGAGGAAACCGAAGGGTTCCGAAGCACGCGGAGGGAAACAAGGCGCGGCCTTGGCTTTGGCCGGTGGAAGCCGCAGGTTCCCGAAGTCGCGGAACAAGACAAGGCGCGGCCTTTGGTGCCGGCATAAGGAAGCCGCCGGCTTGTGGAGCCGCGAAGGCAGACCGCAGGGCTGCCGGAGTTGCGAAACAAGACAAGCACCACCGCTTGCAAGGCGCGCAGGCTTGTGGACCTGTCCCGCACATTGCGCAAGCAATGTCGGGAGCCGCAGAGGGAAACAAGACGCGGCCTTTGGCGCCGGTCCTTGGAAGAGCAGGTTCCCGAAGCATCAAAAAAATAAACATTGCGCCGTCGAACCGCATTAATCCGTATCTTTACACATCGCAACGGCCGCTTGCCGCGGCATAAACCGTTTTTGCGTGGGTGTTTACAAGCAATTTGCTAAGGAAACCTTTATCTACGGCCTGGCTTCGGTGCTGCCGCGTGTGGTGATGTTTCTGCTGGTTCGCCTGCACACCGACGTACTGCCGCCGGCGGCTTATTCGGTAAACACCAAATTCTACGTGTGGATTGCCTTTTTCAACGTGCTCTTTACCTATGGTATGGAAACGGCCTTTTTCCGTTTTTTTTCCAAGCATGCGGACCAAAAGGCCGTGTTGCGAACCGCCTTTACTTCGTTGTTGGTCAGCACGGTGGTATTTTTTGCCCTGCTCTGGGCCCTGGAAAAACCGCTCACCCGTCTGATGGGCGTCGATGTGGATATTTTCCGTGTGTTTAGCTTTGTATTGTTTTTCGACACACTGCTTGTGGTGCCCTACGCTTACCTGCGCGTAACGCATCGTCCCGGACGTTTTTTGTTCTACAAACTGCTCAATAGCGGTATTTTCGCCTTGGGCAACCTGGTGTTTCTGCTATGGTTTGTGCGTTGGTGGGGCGGTGGCGAATGGATGCGTTGGTATATGGGCCATCCCAAGGTTTACTACATTTTTCTTTCCAATTTCATCGCATCGGGTTTGACCTTTTTGGCATTCCTTCCGGTGCTGCGTCATATCCGGCCGGGCATCGACCGGGTGCTTTGGAAACGGATGCTTGGCTACGGCTTGCCGGTGATGATTGCGGGGGTGTTGTATATCATCAATGAGAATTTCGACAAATTGGCCCTGGAACGCTTGGCCGGCAAGGACGTGATGGGGGCCTATTCGGCCGTGTACAAGTTGGGCGTGTTTATGGTGCTCTTTACGACGGCCTTCCGGTTGGGGGCCGAACCCTTCTTTTTTACGCGTAGCGGGCATAAGGACGCACGGAAAAATTATGCGGTGATTATGTCGGCCTTTACGGCGGTAGCCGGACTGTTGCTATTGGGCGTGATGACCTTTTTGCAGCCGGTGGTGGGTTTGCTCATCCACAACCGGGCCTACTGGAAGGCCCTGCCCATTGTGCCCGTGATTTTGACGGCCTACTTGTTTTTCGGAATTTACTACAACCTTTCGGCCTGGTACAAGCTGACCGACCGGACGCATTTGGGAGCATGGCTTTCGCTGTTGGGGGCCATTATCACCATCGCCGGCAACGTGTGGGGCATTCCGCGCTACGGGATGATGGCATCGGCCTGGGCCACGCTGGGGGCCTACGGAACCATGAGCGTTTTGTCATTCCTGTTGGGACGGCGCTACTATCCGGTGCCTTATCCGCTGGGTAAAATCGGTTTGTATGTACTGGGAGCCGCGGGCGGGGGCTTTGCCATGTTCCATTTGTTCTATCATCAATGGGCCGTCCGCCTGTTGCTCCTTTCCTTGTATTTGTTATTAATTTGGCGTAGCGAACCCGAATTGCGCGCGCTGGTTTATTCAAAACTGAAAAGATGAAAAAACGATTACGCATAGCCGTGGTGATGGGCGGATATTCGTCCGAATACGATATTTCGGTCCGTAGCGGACAAACGGTGTTGGCCCATCTGCCTGCTGAAAAATACGAAGCCGTAGGCGTGCTTATCCGTCCCGATGCCTGGACGGCTCAAATGGACGGAAAAGCATATCCGGTGGACCGGAACGATTTTAGTTTTAATGTCGATGGCAAAAAATACAACTTCGACTTTGTATTTAACGCCATACACGGCCATCCGGGCGAAGACGGGGCCTTGCTCGCCTACCTGGAAATGCTGGGTATTCCGCACAGTTCGGCGGGTTTTGACAAAATGGCGCTTACGTTCAACAAAATGTACACGCTGTCGGCCGTCAAGGCCTACGGTATACCGGTGGCGCCGTCGGTGTTTATCCGCAAAGCCGAGCCGGTGGATGTGGATAAAATCGTTCAAAATATCGGTCTGCCTTTGATTGTCAAACCCAACCGGGCGGGATCGAGCTATGGTATTAGCAAGGTCAACCACAAGGACGAACTTCCGGCGGCCTTGGAAACGGCTTTTGCCGAAGACGAAGAGGTGCTCATCGAACGCTTTATCGAAGGGCGCGAATTTTCCATCGGCGTAATCAAACTCAACGGGAAACCCGAAGTGTTTCCCATCACCGAAATTATTCCCGAAGGCGAATTTTTTGACTACGAAGCCAAATACCTGGGCAAATCGCGTGAAATCACGCCTGCGCACCTGAGCAAAAAGGAGGAAAAATTGCTTCGTCAAACGGCGGCCCGTGTGTATGAAGTTTTGGATTTGGACGGCGTTAGCCGAGCCGAATATATTCTGCAAGACGGTAAGCCCTACTTCCTGGAAATCAATATGGTGCCCGGGCTTACCGAAGCCAGTATCCTGCCGCAGCAAATCCGTGCGGCCGGAAAGACGCTCGCATCGGTTTTCGATGAAATTATTCAAGCCAATTTACCCGAAAATCTGCGCGCATGAAACCCGACAGTCCGCTCTTTACACCCAATGTGTTGGAAATCATCCGCAATGCGGGTGCTCTGATACGCCGGCATCACGGCCGTTTGACTGCGGACAGTATCAACCGCAAAGCCACACACGATTTTGTTACCGACATCGACCGTCAGGCCGAAAAAATGCTGGTGGACGCCCTGACCGACCTATTGCCCGGTGCGGCCTTCCTGACCGAAGAGGAAACGGTGCAACA
>WGAP01000197.1 GCA_015494775.1 Flavobacteriales bacterium
GCTCGATACGGGCTTGCCGGGTCGAAAAACGACATTGCAAGCGGTATTTGCATCCGCCCAAACCGAGCAAAATCACCAAAAACCAAAGTCCGCGTTTCATCTTTTTCCGGTTTTTCCGAATTGATATTCCAAACCCAATTCCAGGGCTTCGGCACGGCTGAAACTGTGCAATTTGACGCCGTAAAGCACCCGCCAATGCCGGCCCGCAAAAAAGCGCAATCCCAACCGGCTGTATGTCCGGCTCTCGAACCGGTAGGGGTAGTAAAAATAATACCCGAAACCCAAATCGATGCCGAATGTTCCGAAATGAAATTCGTGTGCAGCATAAATGCCGGCCCGTTTAAAATCGGGTATTTTTTGCAATCCTTCTTCGGGATAGGTGTAGTAAATGTAGCGGATTTGTTCGCGCAAAAAGTAGGAGACGAACAATTCGGCGGTGATGATAATCCGGTGGCGGAAGTTCAGGACACGCTCCACGCTCACGGCGGGAATAAAAAAAGGATACACGCCGCTTCCCGTAAAATCCGATTGGTTAAAGCCGAAACGCATTCCGGCCGTCCAAAGCCATGTGCGCGGCGTTCGGGGCAGGCCGGCATCGCGAAAACGATCCTTTACCGCCGGCATATAGGCCAGTCCGAAACTCAATCCCGGCAGGTTGGCGCCGAAATTGGGCGCCCGCAGGTTGCCGTTGGAATAATGATACACGGTAAAGGCCGTCCAAAGCCGCCAATTCCGGCCCAAAGGCGGCGCAAAAAGGTAAAAACCAGCATTGAAAGGAAAAAGCCAATGCGACCCGAACAACTGATTTTTGGTATTGTTGTGCGCATCGTAAGGATGCGTGTTGTAGGCCAATCCCATGCCCAGCCGGAAAATCCATTGCCAGCGTGCGGCGGGCGGGTTCAGGTAAAACGAGCCGGTGGCATATATGCTGTAATTGCGGCCCAATTCGGGCTTGCGAAAATCGTGATACAGGAACAAAACACCGGCATCGAACAGGCCGTAACGTTGGCGTAGGGATTGCCGGACAAACAGCGGCCGCTGCCAACTCACCTGAAACGAATAAGGAACGGGCGTTTCAAAAAGGTAAGTGGTCCGGTAGCGGGCCAGGTTATAGCCCAGGTTAATGCCGGTTTCCCAACGGTCGAAATGCTGAGCTTGCACCTGCGAAGCCAACACAAGCCAAGCCGTCATCATCAAAGCCCGGTATCGTTTCACCAATGCGCGGTTTATCGAGGTGTTCAAAGTTAACAAAGAAAGTTTTATTTGGGCGCCCCGGCGCACAAGTTCACGCATCGGCGGTTGCTTCAAGCGGCGGAGCACTTTCGCACCCGCCGGCGTTCACTTGGCGCCGTCGCGTGCTCCGCTCCTATCTTGCTTGCATCCGGCGGTTTTTGTAAGGCCGGCGTCGTGGTCTCTTGCGCTGCGAGCCCCCGCCGCCGGCACAAAACATTCGCCGGCTGCCGCGCAAGGATACCGCTACGCCCGCTGGCGCAAGGATAGGTCGCTGAGTGATTTTGCGTAGCAAAAATTGTATCGAAGCGACCGGAACAAATGGCGGTGCCTTCGATACACTGTGCCTTCTGCACAGCACTCAGACGCCGGCTTTTTTCACACGGTAAATTGCGCTCGAATAATGAACACCGAACAATCGAACGCTGGTTTGAGTTTTGCCCTCTCCTACTGCAAACATTAAAAGAAAGTTGCCTTTCTATCTTTGCCTTAAAAAATCAAAATCTCCAACCCAGCAATAACTCCGCATATAATCCGTAGTAACCGTAACGGGATAGATACAAACTGCTTAACCCCAATTTCAAATCAAATCCGTTTTTAGTAACATAGTTAATCCCAAAGGGAACCCGAATCTGAAAATCATCGTCCAGCGTTCCAAAACTTAATCCGGCATATCCTTTTAATTTGCCGGGATTCTTGGGATTGAAATAGTATTTTAATCCGAGCGTAAAACCTCCCCCATCCTGCTCGACATCAACCATTCCGGCCATTTCCAAATTAAATCCCGGTGAAATAAAATAGTCCGCTTGAATTTTATAAAATGCCGATTCCGAATCAAGCCCCATCATCAATCCTGCATCGACCCCGAATCTTTTTTTTATTCTAATCAAATCCGGCGTAATGTCCATTACCTCTCCGTTACGAAAAATAATTCTTTTTATCTTATTGGTTCTTAAAACAATAACAGGGCTGTCGTTGGTGTTGGCAAATTTATATTTAACGGTTAAATCCGATTTTTCTATCACATAAGCATTGATTACAGTACCATTTTTAAGAATAATCTTGTCCTGTGCCTTTATGTTTTGAAACAGAATCAATACGCCTAATGTCAATAAAAATTTTATCGTTCTCATAATGTCGGATTTATTACTTGGTATAGTGCAAATATAATAAAAAATTCAACTTATCCAAAAAAAGGATCAAAGCGCCTAAAAAAGGATAGTGAATTCACGGATGGTACCGGCAAAAACGGATTCCCGAAGCATCCGAAGCAAGACAAGCGCCGCCGCTTGCAAGGCGCGACGGCTTGCGGAGCAATTTTATAAAAATAGAATTGAATATGATATTTGTCATAAATATAGAAGTCAAATAAACGATAGAACAATCCTAAACTTTTATCAAAATACGCGGATTATTGCATTGAATAAAAAGATATTTTCCTTTTAATTTGTTTTTTATCAATTACTTATAAACTTATCTGAAAGCAAAAAATCCCTTTTTATGCACAAGAACACGACTTTATTTGTAGAAATGAATAAAAATAGTTTGAATACTGATAGTTGTCATAAATATTAAATCCCAAAATCCGGGATTTTCACCAAGTCAGTTTCCAACAAAGGACTTCCTTGTATTTTACCCGCATCAAAAATCGATTGCCATGGAAAATATGTTCACTTCACCCGGTCATTCGTGGGAAAAATGGGAAACCAAATTGGTGGTGTACAGCATCCTGGCCGGCATTGCCGGATTGCTCGTTTTGGGTTGGTTCCTAAACGTATGGGGATGATACGGCGCGAAGCACTGATCGGTTTTGCCCACGGGCAATGGACCGCCCGCTTGGATGAACAAAGGTTTTACGCATCCGAATGGAAGGCGTTGCGGGAACAACTTGTTCGATTTTGCCGGCAAAATGGTGCCGGACAAGCCGTGCGCATTTATCTGCGTTTCGACATGCGGGATATTCCGCGTTGGTTTCATCAGTATCAAACTCATTATTTCAACGAAATTATCGAACTAAAAGCATAAAAAACTATGGAAGCGAATACTACGCAAGTCAACCGCAAATGGTACAGCGGCATGTTGCGCACCGAAGATTGGTGGGCCGCTTGGTTGGGGATTTTTCTTTTTGTCCTGGGTATGTTGCACATTTTCCACATCGACGCAGTGGGTTGGATGATCAAACCCAAGCACTGGGAACTGACCGATTTGATGCATCATTTTTCCTGGGCCAAACTCCTTAAAACTTCATCCAAAACCTATGCAAACTGGCATCCGCTGGCGGCCTTGTTGTTTTCCTACATCGCCCTGCTGTTGATGACCACCGCGGGGGCCTATTTTCAGGGCTGGAACCTGCGTAAATTCGTAAGCGGATTTACGACGGTCTTTTTCCTGACGGTATTTACCTGGATTTTGGGCTACGAAGCGCATATTTCGGCCGTGGATGCCACGGTGAAGGGGCACAATTGGTATCGCGAATTCGGTTTGAGCTGGGGCTTGCAGTTGGGCGGTGCATCCTTTATCATCGCCTTGGCCGTCGGCTTGCTCATCGGTAATTTTTTCAAGGGCTGGGCAAGCCAATTGGCCGAAGCGGCCAAGCCCGAATGGTTTATCAAAACGGCCATTGTGCTTTTGGGCGCCAAAATGGGAATTATGGCCATGAAAGCGGCCGGATTTACCAAGGATTTGGCCTTGGCCGGCGCCGCCGCTGCCTTTGTGGCCTATTTGCTCATCTGGCCCGTCGTTTACTTCATTGCCCGCAAATATTTCGGGCTTAACCGCGAGTCGGCGGCAGTGTTGTCGTCGGGCATATCCATTTGCGGCGTGTCGGCATCCATTGCCACGGCCGGGGCCGTGCGGGCCAAGCCCTTGATTCCGGTGGCCGTGTCGGGACTTATCGTGGTGTTTGCCCTGTTGGAATTGGTGGTCTTACCGCCGGCCTACGTCAAAATGGCGCCCGCTCAACCCATCGTCAACGGCGCAGCCATGGGAATGACCGTCAAAACCGACGGTGCCGATGCGGCCGCGGGGGCCATTCTGGACGACCTGCACCGCGTACAACATCTGCGCCAAACCGGCGAAAAGTGGGAAGAAGGATGGATACTCAGCGCCGCCATCCTGACCAAAATTTGGATTGACATTTTCATCGGTATCTGGGCCTTTGTGCTTACCTTGGTGTGGATGCGCAATGTGGACAACCACGGAGTCAAAAAGAAACTGCCGGCAAGCGAGATTTGGCATCGTTTTCCCAAATTCGTTTTGGCCTATTTGCTGGTGTGGTTTGTTTTGATGTTTGTCATGAAATTCCTGCCCGATATCCTTCCCGCGGTGAAGGAAGGAGCCCATTTGGTACAAGGAAGCTACCGCAAATTCCTGTTTATGCTCACCTTCCTGACCATCGGATTGATTACGGATTTTTCCAAACTGCGCGGCATGGGACGCATGGCCCTGCTCTACGGGTTGGCCTTGTTTGTGATTATCGCTCCTTTGGCTTACCTTGTGGCCTGGATTTTCCACCACAGCATGTTGCCGCCCGTGGCGGACTAGGAAACAGTCATGAAACAATATGATTTTGCCGTAGCCGGTGCCGGAATTGTAGGCCTGGCTACGGCTTACCGCTTGCTAAAAACACACGCCGGCGCACGCATCCTGGTGCTGGACAAGGAAGCCCGCCCCGGCCTGCATCAAACCGGCCGCAACAGCGGAGTTATCCACTCGGGCATTTACTATCGGCCGGGCAGCGCCAAAGCCCGCAATTGCATCGAAGGTTACCGCCTGATGTTGGATTTCCTGGAAAAAACCGGTATTCCATACCGCTTGTCAGGCAAATTGATTGTGGCCACCGATGCGGACGAAGAAGAACGGCTCGAAGAACTGTACCGCAACGGTTTGGAAAACGGACTGGAAAAAATCCGCCTGCTCACAGGGGGGCAAATCGGGAATTACGAACCGCACATCCGGGGACGTGCGGCCCTGTTAGTACCCTATACGGGCATTACGGATTACCGTAGCGTGGCCCGCGCCCTGGCCGAAAAAATACGCTCAAAGGGCGGAGAAATAATGACTTCAACGCGGGTGAACCGCATCGTTCCCGGTCAGGTGCCCGAACTACACACATCCCGCGGAAAAATCAAAGCCGGCCGTGTGGTGGTGGCCGCAGGGCTGCAATCCGACCGGCTTTGGGGCGGAAAAACATTTCGTATAATCCCCTTCCGCGGAGAATACTATTTTATCCGTCCGCCCAAGGACAAACTTATCCGTAGTATGGTCTATCCCGTACCCGACCCGCGTTATCCTTTCCTGGGCATTCACCTGACGCACCACATCGACGGGCGGGTAAGTGCCGGCCCTTCGGCCGTGCTCGCGCCCGGACGCGAGGCCTACGGTAAATACGAATGGAACCTAAATGACTTGGCCGGCATCCTTGGCTTTGCGGGCTTTTGGCGAATGGGCCTGAAAAACCGGCGAGCCGGATGGGCGGAAATCCGGCGGTGGCTGAGCAAACGGGCCTTTTTGCGCGCCGCTCGTAAATTCCTTCCACAACTGGAATTGAATGACCTTACGGGCTATCATGCGGGCATCCGCGCGCAATTGGTGGACAGGCAAGGCCGCTTGGTGGATGATTTTGTTTTCCGCCGCCGCGAAAACGTGCTTTATGTACTCAACGCTCCTTCGCCCGCGGCCACAGCTTCGCTGTCCATCGGACGGCATATTGTCGAAAATATTTAATCGGAACGATATTTTCCGGGCAAAATTCCTTACATTTGGATAAATCCGAAAAAACAAAAAACCAATGAATGCTCACAACGATATGCACGAACGCATCGCCCGTTTGGATCCCGAAATCCTGTGGCGCAATTTTGTCCGTTTCAACGCTGTTCCGCGGCCTTCGAAAAAGGAACAAAAGGCCATTGAATATGTAGAAAACTTCGGCAAACGATTGGGATTGGAAACCATCCGCGACAAGGCCGGCAACGTGATCATCCGCAAACCGGCTACGCCGGGCATGGAAAACCGCGAAACGGTCGTCCTGCAAGCCCATGTGGACATGGTGCCGCAGAAAAACAAAGGCGTGGAACACGATTTCGAACGCGAAGGCATCAAAATGCTTATCGACGGCGATTGGGTTACGGCCGACGGCACCACCCTGGGCGCCGACAACGGCATCGGTGTGGCCGCCATCTTGGCCCTTTTGGAGTCCAAGGATATTCCGCATCCGCCGCTCGAAGCCCTGTTTACCTTCGACGAAGAAACGGGTATGACCGGCGCCCACCTGTTGGAACCGGGCCTGCTCAAAGGTAAAATTATGCTCAACCTGGACACCGAAAACGATACCGAATTGGACATCGGTTGTGCCGGCGGCATCGATGTAACCGCCACGGGAACTTATCGCCTTACGGCGCCCATGGCCGGGGGCAAGGCCTACCATCTTTTTGTCAAAGGACTTACGGGCGGGCATTCGGGCATGGACATTCATCTCTATCGCGGCAATGCCAACAAGATTATGAACCGCTTGCTTTATCTTGTCCTGAACCGGGGCGCACAAATCGCCTACGTACGCGGGGGCGGGTTGCGCAATGCCATCCCGCGCGAAAGCGAAGCCCTGGTGGTTTTACCCGCCGATAAGGCCGATGAAATTCGGGAAAAATTGAACCGCTTGGTGGCCGACATCAAGCACGAACAAAAAAAACAAGACCCCGACCTGCAAATCCTTATCAACGAGGACAAAATGCCCGGACAAGTGATGCACGACGACGATGCCCGGGCCTTGGTACGCGCGGTTTACGGCGCTCATAACGGCGTTTACCGAATGAGTCCCGATATTCTGGATTTGGTGGAAACTTCCAACAATGTGGCGCAAGTGCGTGCCGAAGACGGAAAAATCACCATTGGCAACCTGACACGTTCGTCGGTGGAAAGCACCAAGCACGATTTGGTCAATGCCCTGACAAGCGTTTTCAACCTGGCCGGATACGAGGTACAAACGGCCGGCGATTATCCGGGATGGGAGCCCGACCCCGATTCACCCATCCTGGGGTTGATGAAGGATTTGTATGTCAAACTGTTCGACGAACAACCGCAAGTGGAGGCCTGCCATGCGGGCCTGGAATGCGGTATTTTGAAGTCGAAATATCCGCAATTGGACGTGATTTCGTTCGGGCCTACCATTGAGGGTGCCCATTCGCCCGACGAACGGGTCAACATTGCATCGGTACGGAAATTCTGGAACTATCTGTTGGAAACACTGCGTAATATTCCCGAGCGGAAGTAGTTTTTCGGGCGACCGGGGCGGATGTATTGAAATTGTTGTACGGCACTGCATTCAAAGTGGTGGCCGTCGAGAAACATAAATTCAAAAAACACACGCATGGCATTTGAAATTAATACGGAAATCACAATAAATGCCACTCCCGAAAAAGTTTGGGTGGTGCTTACAAATTTTGAGGCGTATCCCGAATGGAATCCGTTCATTAAATCGATTCAAGGCAAAGTTGCAGCAGGAAACAAAATTAAAGTCAGGATTGAACCTCCGGGGGCAAAAGGAATGACTTTTAAGCCCAAAGTCTTAACTTTTGTGAAGCATAAAGAATTCAGTTGGTTAGGTCATGTATTACTGCCGGGAATTTTTGACGGCAAACATAAATTCGAACTAATAGACAATGGAAATGGAACAACAACTTTTGTACAAAGTGAGACATTTAGAGGAATTTTAGTTCCATTCCTAAGAAAACAATTGAAACACAACACCAAAAACGGCTTTGTGGAAATGAACAAAAAACTGAAAGAATTGGTAGAAGGGGAAAAAATATAAGCACGATTTTATCGCATTGAGAATACCATGAAATGATACATAACAAAACAGCCGTTTTGTAAATATTTTTGCTTCGTAAAATCAGCCGTCGAGTAATAAAATGCCGCACCTATTTTTTTCCGCGCCAGGGATGGGAGCGGTTATGCGGCGTAGGCGGCGAGCATGCTTTTCCGCCCGGCGGAGGCGCCCGGCGGAAGCCCCACGCACGGGCGGGCGCGGGCGCGCGTGCCGCGCGCCCGCGCAAAAGCAGCGAGCCGACAAGCCGCATTTTAGCGGACAGCCCGGTGCCTGCCACGTGAGGAACGGCCGGTGTGAGCGTGCTCCGTCGCGCGAAACAGCGGCCGAGGCCCCGCCGCGCCGCCGAAGGCGCCGGGCGGATGGCCGGACGTAAACCTTTGAAAATCATTTGAAAACCCCGTCCCCGCGGCTTAGCCGCGGGGACGGGGACGGGGCCGACCGGCGTTAATTCCATCGTCCGGCCATCCGCCGCGGGCATTCGCCCGCCGGCGGGGCCCCGAACGAGTGCAGGCAGGCGCCCAAAAAATTTATCCGAAATGTTGCTTCCAGTATTTTTGAAGCGGATAAATAATCAATCCCGAGGCGATAAACACAAGCATCATCATTACGATGGCCGCACGCATCGAACCCGTCCAATACTCCAATACGCCCCAGGCAAACGAGCCCAAAACGATGGCGATTTTTTCGGCCACGTCGTAAAAGCTGAAATAGGTGGTGTGCACCGAGGGGTCGTCGGGAAGCATTTTGGAATAGGTGGAACGCGAGAGCGTTTGAATGGAGCCCATGACCATGCCCACCAGGCCGCCCAGGAAGTAAAAAAGATATTCGACGTTCGGATTGTTCTTGTCCAAACGAAAAGCCAGCACCGTAATAAGCGTCCAAATACCCAAAACGGTGAGCAAGGCATAGATGTTGCCCGTTTTTTCGGCCATTTTGGAAAACGACAAGGCGCCCACAATGCCCACCAGTTGAACAATCAAAATGGTGAGGAGAAGTTTATCGGCCGGCAGTTCCAGTTCCTTGCTCCCGAACAGGCCGGCAATGTAGAAAATGGTTTGTGCGGCGAAGCTGTACAGGAAAAAACCGTAAAGAAAGCGTCGCAAAAAGGGTTGATGGCGAATGTTGTGCAGTACTTCCAGGAGTTTTACATAGCCCTTGGTGAGGTCTTTGATGCCGATGGAACGGGGTTTTTCGTAGATATTGTCGGGAAGTTTGCGAAAAGGAATCTGAGCAAAGAGCATCCACCAAAGCCCTACGCTCACAAAGGAAATCCTGGCGGGCAAGGTAGGGTCGTCATGAATGCCGAACCAGCCGGGTTTCATGATCATCATCACATTGAAAATCATCAGCAGTACCGAACCGATATAGCCGTAGGTAAAGCCCAGGGCACTGGCATAGTCCTGTTTTTCGGGCGGAGCGATTTCGGGCAAAAAGGCGTTGTAAAACACCAATCCGCCCCAAAAGCCCACGCTGGCCAATATGCTGAACGCAAGCCCCCAAACCACATTTTCGCGTCCGGTGAAAAAGAAAAGCATAATGGTGGAGAAAGCGCCCAGATAGGTAAAAAATTTCATGAACATTTTTTTGTTGCCCGTATAATCGGCAATGGAGGACAACAAAGGCGAAAAAACGGCCACAATTAGGAAGGAAATAGCCAGGGCATAGGTGTAGAGTTCGGTATTTTTGAACATCATGCCCCAAAGAAAAATGCGGTCGTCGGAGCCGTGGCGGGTTACTTCTTCGTAAAAAACGGGAAAGATGGCCGAGCTAATTACCAGGGCGTAGGACGAATTGGCCCAGTCGTACATGGCCCAGGCGCGCAGGAGCTTTTTGTCGTAGCGGACCTTAGCGTTCATCGGTCAGTTTTCGGAGATAATCGGCATAGGAACTTTTGCCCATTTGCCGGGCGATGGCAAGCAAGTCGTTCTTATTTACCCACCGGTTGTTGAGGGCCACTTCTTCGGGGCAACCGATTTTGAGCCCCGTGCGCGCTTCGATGATGCGGATAAATTCGGTGGCTTGGGCCATGCTGTCGTGGGTGCCGGTATCGAGCCAGGCATAGCCGCGGCCCAGCAGTTCCACTTGCAACCGCCGTTCGAAAAGATACAAGCGGTTGAGGTCGGTAATTTCCAGCTCGCCCCGGGCCGAGGGCTTGATTTGCTTGGCTTTGGATGCTACGTCGTTGGGATAGAAATAAAGTCCGGTTACGGCAAAATTACTTCGGGGATTTTCGGGTTTTTCTTCAATGTCGATAACCTTCCCCGAAGCGTCGAAAACGGCAATACCGTAGCGTTGGGGGTCATTGACGGCATAGCCGAAAATGACGGCTTGGTTTTCCCGTTCCACCGTTTGGCGGGCGTGTTGCAGAATGTTTTGCAATCCCCCGCCGTAGAAAAGGTTGTCGCCCAGGATCATACACACATTGTCGGAGCCGATAAAGTCTTCACCTATCAGGAAGGCCTGAGCCAGTCCGTCGGGTGAGGGTTGTTGGGCATAGCTCAGCCGGATGCCCCATTGGCTGCCGTCGCCCAGCAGTTGTTCGAAACGCGGCAGGTCGTGAGGGGTGGAAATGATAAGGATGTCCCGGATGCCCGCCATCATCAAAACGCTGAGCGGGTAGTAGATCATGGGTTTGTCGTAAACAGGCAGCAGTTGTTTGGACACGGCCAGGGTTACGGGATAGAGCCGTGTTCCCGCGCCGCCGGCCAGGATGATTCCTTTCATGATTGCAAGCGGTTTTTATACATTTTGTCGTAGTAATCGCGATAGGCGCCCGAAGTAACGGCTTCGAGCCAATCGGTGTTTTCCAGATACCAACGCACGGTTTTCCGGAGTCCTTCGTCCCAGGAAGTGCGCGGAGCCCAACCGAGCGTTTGCTTGATTTTGGACGTATCGATGGCATAGCGCCAATCGTGGCCGGCACGGTCGCGTACAAAACGGATGAGTTCCTTGGAAGTGCCGGCGGGTTGGCGTCCGAGCAATTCGTCGGTAATTTCGCACAGTTTTTCCACCACGTCGATGTTGCGTTGCTCATTGTTACCGCCGATGTTGTAGGTTTCACCCGCTTGGCCGCGATGGAAAATCAGGTCGATGGCTTGGGCGTGGTCTTCCACATAGAGCCAGTCGCGCACGTTTTCGCCGCGCCCGTAAACGGGAATGGGTTGGCGGCGGATGATGTTGCGAATGGTCAGGGGGATGAGTTTTTCGGGGAATTGATAGGGGCCGTAGTTGTTGGAGCAATTGGAAATAACCACGGGGAGGCCGTAGGTGTCGCCGTAGGCGCGCACAAAATGGTCAGAAGCGGCCTTGGAGGCCGAATAGGGACTGTGCGGGTCGTAGGGCGTTTGTTCGGTGAACAGGCCTTCGTTGCCCAAGGCGCCATAGACTTCGTCGGTGGAGATATGGTAAAAGCGTTTGCCTTCGTAATTGCCGTTCCAAAGCATCCGTGCGGCGTTGAGCAGGTTAACCGTGCCCAGGACGTTGGTGCGCACAAAGGCATCGGGGTTGTCGATGGAACGGTCCACGTGGGATTCGGCAGCCAAGTGGATGACACCGTCGAAGCGTTCGCGGAGGAACAGGTCTTTGAGGAACGCGAAATCGTTGATGTCGCCGCGGACAAAACGGTAGTTGGGAGCATTTTCCACATCCCGCAGGTTGAGCAAATTGCCGGCATAGGTCAATTTGTCCAAATTAACGATACGGTATCCGGGATATTGGCGGACAAAGCGCCTGACCACGTGGGAACCGATAAAACCGGCACCGCCGGTGATGAGGATTTTTTTCATGGGCGGATGTTGCAAGTGATTTCAAAAATAGGATTTTTCGGGCAAACGGACTTCATGCGGAGTGCAAAAAGTGTTTATCAATGACATTCCGGCAACGAAAAGACAAGGGATTTACTACTGAAAAATCGGTGGGAGAATAAGTTTGGTGAAGGCATGGGAAACAGGTTGGGATTAATTGTTGTCCGGTAAATTTTTTTGAAAGACAAAAATGAGGGAAGAGGAATAAAGCTATTCCCGAATAATCTCCCGTATCAGTTTCTCTATTTGCTTATTCTTGAATTGTGTTTTAAACTTGATTTTAACCGCATCGCCGAAAAATTTCTCGGCATACCGGATTTTTTGTAATTCCTGTGGATCTAACATCTCATCTTCCTTGCCCTTAGTTTCCACCACAAAGTATAATCTTTTGGTGCTATCGTCAAAATGAAGCACATAGGCAAAATCCGGCGTGTAGGAACGTCCGCCGGCCACCGGAATTTTGATGGAGTTCTTGGGAATTTTGGTAAACACCACCACTTCGCGCAAATGTTTTTTGATGTTTTCCTTTTCCAACTCCGAATCATAAAACAATTCTTCCAAAAAATAATTCTCCGCCACAGGATCATCATCATAAAAGAGTCCGATCAAATTCGAATCAATTTCCTTTTTGACCGTCCCGTCCGCATAAGTAAATTTGGTGGGATGAATACTGTTGGTTACTTTTTCATAAGCAATGCCGAATTTGTCAATGGCATTCAGCATCAAATAGGTATCGAATTTTTCCTTGATAATGCGAATGGTGGTCCGGTTCAAAAAAGGATTCATATCCACGCCGGCTTCCACAATGGATTGATGCAAGGTTTTGATATTCACATGTAAGGTCTTGGCCAATTCCCGCAAAAACTCACCGTATTTCATGGTTTTAACGGGAGTGAGCTCACTGGCATATACCGATTCTTCCTCTCTGACTTCGGCCCGCCCTTCAACAATTTCGATTTGTCCGGTGCGCTCCCGGATGCCTTCCACTTTGAAATGGGATTGATTTTCCTTCAAAAAGTCCCTAAAGAAAGATTTGAATTGGGATTCGTTGCAGAATTTGTATTCCAAAATCACTTTTTCGTTCAGCTTTTCCCACAGAGCTTTGAGTTCGGGATATTTTTCGGTGCGGATTCTTATTTTCCGGCTCTTGTCAGTGGCTTTGCGAACTTTGTTGGAGCCCACGCCTTCAAAGATGCGCGGAAAATGTTGTTTGATATAGGCAAATCCGCCGGGTTTGAACTTGTTGGTCCGCGTGATAACGTTGTTCTCATCCAAGGTTTCCAGCAATTCCTCTTCGCTCATGCCGTATTTTTCGCAAATAATCCTAATCATTCTGTCATCCAAGCGCTCGGGAACTTTCTCCATGGAAACGGCACCGGACTTTTCGTTGATTTCATGGCGTAGTCGTTCCACAAAATCGCTCTCGGTAAAATCCACAAAATAATTCAAGTAAAACTGCTCGTCCTTAACGCGGTTGCCATATTCGTTCACCGGCAGGCGAAGGCCCCGGCCCACTTCTTGCAGTTTGGATATTTCGCTTCCGCTACTACGGAGTTTACAAATTTGAAAAACATTGGGGTTGTCCCACCCTTCGCGCAAGGTCCATTTGGAAAAAATAAACCGACGGGGATTGTTTAAATCCAATAAAGCTTGTTTGTCGTGTAAGATTTCGTTGATTTCTTTTTCAATCAACTCGTCTTTTTCAGTGTTGTCTTTGGAAAAATAACCTGCATGTGTCAGGCTGATGTTTTGAAGGGTTTTTTCCAAATAATTTCTGTAAAAAGGATCGGTTTCGGTTTGGAGCAAGTGCTCCGCCTCGGCACGGACATAATTTTCAAGCATTTGCCGTATATATCCGTCTTTTTTACGGTATTCATCAATATTGTCAATAAAAAACAGTGTAAGCGGTTTGATTTTGACCTGGCGTTTGAGGAGTTTTCGTTCCACTCGGAAATGATTGTGCACGGCCTTGCGAATCATCATTTCCTGCAAGGTTTGGGCATAGGAATAGGGATTGATTTTGTCGCCTTTGGACAATTCCAATCCGTTGGATAGCAATACTTTGGTTTTGTTCAGGTTTTCAATGAACAAATCCTCCATAGCCGGATGTACGCGACTTAAACTTTCTTTGCGCATAAGCTTGAAAGATTGCTTTTTGCCGTTGTCGTTCAGTTCAAAGGTGGCCTCTTTCCCGTCGGTATTGACCAAGCGAACCATAGTGTTTTTCCCTTGTTCAAATTCCGTAATATGACCGATTACGCCCTTGACCAAATTGCGGTTGAAGGCATCCACGGCCGTGAGTTGATACACCAAATTTTCGTATTCCTTAAAGGTGGCGCCGTAGCGCAGGATAAATTGCGGATGCATTTTCATGATGTTTTCCCAGGTTTTATTGGCTTGGGAAAATTTGTGCGGCTCGTCGATGATCATAAAGGGCTTTACGGCCGAAATGGCTTCGAAAGGAACATTGTATCGGTCAAACAATTCGGTGTCAAATTGCTCCTGCATGGTTTTGGAATTGATCATGCCCGCATTGATCAGCATCACTTGAATGTGGTTTTGGTCAAACGCGCCGGCCTCCGCAAAACTGCGCACCGCCGGCGGCATGTAGGTTTTTTTGTTTTTGCCGGCTTTTTTGCTCTCCACCACATGCAATTCGATGGTTTTGCCGTATTGTTCCTTGAAATGTTCGCGGGCGGCTTCGCTTTTGAGGAAGTTCACCGTGCCGGCTTTGATGGCCAGGGTGGGTACCACGATAACGAATTTGAAAATGCCGTAATTCTTATTGAGTTCAAAAATGGTTTTGGTATAGGTGTAGGTTTTGCCCGTCCCGGTTTCCATCATGATGTCGATGATGTTGCTGTTGCGTTTTACGTTGGGCTTGATGCCGTTGAGTTGTTGGATATGCAAAATGTTTTCGGCATAGCGGTTGGTGCGGGTAAATAAAAATTCCGGATTGATAAACTGCTTCTCGCTTCCCTGCGGAAAGGCTATATCCACACCGCTAAAAACGCCCACCACGGCTTCGGTGGCTTGGGTTTGGTGCAACAGGTTTTTTTCGAAGTGGAGTTTCATTTTTTCTTTTCGATTACGGTTTCAAACATATCAGGAGCAGAAAATTATCAAAACTCGCAAAAATTGCAAGTTTTGATAATTACGGTATATTACTACTGATTCAAAAGCCACTGAAAAACATTTTGATGGATGATTCCGTTTCGGTTTGAGGTAAAGGCATCGGTGGTGAGCAAGTATTTGGGATAGTTGTCCCTTAGTGTTTCCAGGGGTTTAAATTCCCGCTGTTCGGTATCGGGGCCTGTTAATTGCCAGGCCACCTGATAGTATTCTATTTCGCCCCGGGGGTTTTTGGTTGTAAAATCTATTTCATTGTTCCTCAGCCTGCCGGTCCACACTTTATATCCCCGTCGGAGCAATTCCAAATAAACCACATTTTCCAATATATGCCCGCGGTCGGCGGTTTTTTCGCGTCCGGTCAAAACGTTCAACAAGCCCGGGTCCACGATATAATATTTTTCGCGCGTAGCCAGTTGTTTACGCCCTTTGAGGTCGAAGCGGTGAACCCGGTAAAACACATAACTGGCCACCAAATAATCGATATATTTTTCCACCGTGGCATGATGAATGCTTTGGCCGTCGGCTTTTAGGGCTTTGGAAATACTGCTCGGCGAAACCGGACTTCCGATGTTTCCGGCCAAATATTTGACCAAGTTAGCAAAAGCACGTTTGTCGTATATTTTATAACGTTGGGTAATGTCTTTTTCAATAATGGTATTGTAGAGGGCTTGGAGATATTCATAAATTTTATCATAACCTTCGTCGCGCAATTCGATACCTTTGGGCAAGGAAGTTTCGTTGACATAGTCGAAAAACAAGGCCTCGTAGTTCAAATACTTGTTACCAGTGTCAATGTTCCGTCCTTCCAAATATTCGGCAAAGGAAAAAGGTAAAACGGATATTTCGATATAACGTCCGCTGAGCAAGGTGGCCCATTCGCCCGAAAGGAAAAAAGCATTGGACCCGGTGATGTAGATGTCCGTGTTTTCGGTGGCATACAGGCCGTCAACCAGTTTCTCGAATTGCGGAATGTTCTGGACTTCGTCCAGAAAAATATAGTTTTTACGACCCCTTTGTAACTTTGCCTTGATGTCAAAATATAGGGTATCCCAGGTTTTGTTCAGGTAATGTTCGGGTAGTTCGAAATTGTAGAATTGAATTTGTTCCGGTGCTATTCCCGAGTCCAGCAATTGGTCCCTGAACATTTCCAGTAGCGTGGATTTGCCCGCGCGACGAAGGCCAGTAACCACTTTGATCAGGTCTTTGTCCTTGTAGGACGCCAGTTTGTCGTGATATATTTTCCGTTTGACCTTTTTCATGAATTTTGATGCGCGTTTGACAGGCTTTTATGGCTAACAAATATAGTCATTATCCGGTAAGATTTATCAAAACTCGCAAAAATTGCAAGTTTTGATAATTTACGATGTTTTAAACGGGCGTTTTTCATGCTTTAAAATCTGAGGATAAATTCCATATCCAGTTCTTTTTTGTTGGCATAGGACTTGATGTTTTCGGCTATTTCGCGCAGGGCCTTGCTGGTAAAGTGATAGCCGAAGGCAATGATGTTTTTGGGATTAAAATCCTTGTCCGTATCCATTTTTTCCAACAAAGCTTTTAAATGCTCCGTGTCAAAACCTTTGTGCATCAGGTAGAGTTTTTCATCTCCGTAATAAGCAGTGTATCCGTTGAGGTTGATGGCTTCCAAATCTCGGGTGAGCGGCATGCCGTCGTAGGTTTTCCAGGTGATGAGCAGGGCCCGGATATCCTGTTCGGTGAGTTTGCTTTCGTCAAAGAGTTCCAATTCGCCGGTGAAATCCTCGGCTTGCCAGTGATAATCTTCCCACACGGGAATGGTTTCAAAAATTTTAAAGCCCGAATCCTGTTTTTCGAGTGCTTGGATTTCGGCTTGGAGTTTGCGGATTTTTTCCGCCCGATTGTCCATATCCAACTGGCTTTCCAGTTTTTGGATTTCGGCTTGTTTTTCGCGGATTTTGGCTTGGATGATATCCGTTTTTATTTTACGGGCCGCACGCACGAGCCGTTCGCGGGTAATATCGAAAACGGTGGGATTTTCCTTGCCCAGTTCGTTTTTGACAAAATCATAGGCGGTTTTGTTTTTCTTGGGATCAATGGGCTCGGGGAGTTGAACCAGGATAAATTGGCGTTGACCTCCGTCTTCGGCATTGAGTTGCATCACCGCATCGCCGGTGGTGCCGCTACCGGCGAAGAAGTCAAGGATAAGGTCGGAAGGGTTGGCACCAAGCAAAATTAGTTTTTTTATTAAAATATCACTTTTAGGATAATCAAAGGGTTTTTGTCCATCAAATACATATTTTTCTCGCAGACTACCTTGTTCATTTCTATGAATTTTTTCTTCAAATATACTACGCTCCCTATACTTATTTCCTCTGTATTTTTCTACAATCATAAATGTCCCATCTAATTTTTTCTTTGCTTTTAAATTAGTGTTTAGGTTTTGTAATGCTCTATCTTTTCCCCACCTCCATACAGTTTGAATTCCTTGTGATATTAAAGGATATACTTCAATATATCCTTCCTTTTTACCTAACGAAATTTCATACAATCCATTTTTGTCAACATTATTGGGATTTACATAAAAAGGATAAAAAAGATTAGGTCTATTTTCTTTATTAAACTTTATATTACGATTTCTAAGTTCTCTTATATCAAATGGGCCTATTTCGTCTGTAAATTGAAATTTTTTTTCTTTATTTTCGATTAAATTTAATTCTTTCCCCTCCTTGGTATAAACCAATACGTAGTCATGTGTGAGTGCAATACCACCATAATCCCTACCTCCCGGATTTGATTTTACAATAATTGTAGCTACAAAATTCTCCTCCCCAAAAATTTCATCCATCATGATGCGGAGTTGTGCCAGTTCGTTGTCGTCGATGGAGATGAAGATGACGCCATCGGGGCGGAGGAGTTTGCGGGCTATGTAGAGGCGGGGATACATAAAGGTGAGCCAGGCGGAGTGGGAATTGCTTTTGCTTTGGGTAAATGCCAAAATGCGTCGGGCTTTTTCCTCGTCAATGCCGGCCAGTTCGGCCAGTTGTTCGGGGGTGAATTTGCGGTTGTCGTGATACACAAAGCCGTCGTTGCCGGTGTTATAGGGCGGGTCGATGTATATCATTTTGATTTTTTCATAGTAGGCATGCGACAGGTGTTTGAGCACATCCAGGTTGTCGCCTTTAAGCAGGAGGTTGCCACTATTTCGGTTTTCGGGTTTGCGGTTCCACGCGTCATCGGCTTGTAGGAGGGTATCGGTTTCGTCGGTGGCCAGGAGGCGGGCATAGCTTTTCCCGAGCCAGTCGAGGGTGTAGGTTTCCTTGGAAAAATTCACTTCCTTCGCCGCCAAATGGTTCTTGAATTTTTCGAAATCAAAATTTCCGTTTTTGTCAAAAAACTGGGGGTAGTGTTTTTTCAAAACTTCCAGTTCGTCGTTGGGCGGTTGGATATGTCCGGTGATTTTTTGTTTGGTGATCATGGGCCTGGCAGATTGATGTATTCGGTTCATAAGTTAAGCATTTTCAATTTTCCAATGCTATGAAATTCATGATGAGTTTAATCAATTGGTCTTTTTGTTCGGACGGGCTGGCGGCCACCAGGTAACATACGGCGGTTAAAGTATTGCTATTGAATTTGTTATATAATTCTTCACGAGAGATGTTTTCATATAAAAATTGTAGGAATAGCAACGCGCCAATACGTTTATTGCCATCCACAAAAGGATGATTTTTAATGATCAAGTAGAGCAAATGGGCGGCTTTTTCTTCAAAAGAAGGATAAACTTCCTTGCCGTCAAAACTTTGATAAATGGTATGAAGCGCACTTTCAAAAAGTCCCCGGTCGCGTTCGAGTCCGAAAAGTTCGGATGCTTCGCCTTTTTTTATTAAATATTTTTTTAGCGCGTCAATGGCTATTTTAGCTTCTTCGTAACTTATCTTTTTTCGTTCTTTTCTTGTGATTTTAGCTTCGATTTTTCCGGTGTCATAAGATTCTATCCATTCCCAAACGGCGGCATATTTTTCAATAATTTCCAGGAGCCCTTTGGCTTCCTTAGCCGTAAGCGAAGGAGTGTTTATATTTTCCTTGATGAATTGAATGGTTTTTTCCAGCTCTTTTAGTTTTTTCGAGGTAATATATTTTTCGTTGAGGACATAACCTTGTATTAAATACTTTTTCAAAACATTGGTTGCCCAAATTCTGAATTGCGTTGCTTTTTTGGAGTTTACGCGGTAGCCTACGGCAATGATTACGTCCAGGTTGTAATAATTCATTTTTCTTCTTTTGCCGTCTGCGGCAACTTGTTCCAAAATGGAACAGGTTGAACTTTCATCCAACTCACCGGAATTATAAATATTTCTGATATGTTTAACAATAGCAGGACGTTGAACATCAAATAAATATGCAATTTGATGGGCGTCCAACCATAAAGTTTGTTCTTTCAATTGAATTTCTATTTTTTTGTCCTTATCCTCAAAAATGACCAATTGATTTTCTTTTTTCATGCGGATGTATTTTGTTATGATGCAAAATAATGAGGCGGTAAAACGGATGATTACGGATTTAATTCAAAGATGTTTATTTCGATTTGTTATCACAAATTTACGGAATTTCCGCCGCTTCATCAGGGTCTCCCGCCCCCGACGAAGCAGTCAATAAATCGGCGTTCAATTGTTCGACGTTCATTATTCAAGCGCGACTTATCGCACGGGAAAAGGCCGGCGACGGAGTGTTGCGAACCTAGTGAGCGGCGTATCGAAGCCCCTGACGTCCGGTCATTTCGATACAATTTTTGCTACGCAAAAATCACTCAATGACCTCCAAAACAGGTGCCTGAATGCTGCGCCGAAGGCGCAGTGTATCGAAGGCACCGCCATTCGTTCCGGTCGCTTCGATACAATTTTTGCTACGCAAAAATCACTCAGCGACCCTTGTCAAGAATATCGATTAACGATTAGCAATTTGAGATTTCAGAATTTATTGATTGTCAAGCAATTAAAATCATAAATCGACGTTCAATTGTTCGGCGTTCCTTATTCGAGGGCAGCTTGCTGCCCGAGCCCAAGCGCCAGGGATGGGAGCGGTTATGCGCGGGCGGCGCGCCGTAGGCCTGCCGTGGCGGCGGGGCGACCAGAGGAAGCCACGTCCGCCACGCTTGCAGGGCAAGAGCGGGCCGCCCGCGCATTTGAGCGGACAGCCCGGCGGGCGCCGCGTGAACGCCGGCGGGTGCGAAAGCGCTCCGCCGCTTGAAGCAGCCGCCGATGCGTGAACGCGTGCGGCCGGGCGCCCAAAAAATCATCATCTCGCGCGTTTTGCACCACCGATTTGATGCTTTCGTTTGCTAACAATTCCTTGGGAAGCTTTTAGTTAAAAATTTTGTTTGCTCACAATCGACTAAAAATCAATGATTTATATTCGCCCAAAAAAGTTTTCAACAATAAATGGGAAAAAATGGGAAAAAATGGTTTTTTTGGCTAATTTTGGGTTTGAAAGCAAGGAAGTCGTTTTGAAGATACTCATCGGGACATATTATGCCAAGCTCGACGGACACGGTCGCGTGCTCATTCCCAAGGGTTTGCGCGACCAACTCAAAGATATTGAAAACCGCGGATTCGTGCTGCGGCGCGCCACTTTTTTCGACAATCTGGAACTTCATCCGCGCGACGAATGGGAAAAATGGATGGAACAGTTGCTGCGCATTCCCAAAACTTCGCGCGACAAGGTCAAGCTCATTTCCCTGATCAATGCCGGCGCGCGCCTGGTGAGTTTGGACGGTAACGGCCGTTTGCAATTGCCCAAAGACCTGATCCGCCAATTGGGAATGAACAAGGAAGTGGTTATCGCATCCGAAGGAAATATACTGCAAATCTGGGATAAAGACCGCTACGAAAAATTCTGGGAAGAAAACAAGGATGAATTTCCCGAATTGATGGAAAAACTTTTGGACAATACGGCCGATGATGACCGCCAACAATAACACATATCACCGCCCGGTGCTGCTCGAAGCCGCGGTGGACGGGTTAAACATCCGTCCCGACGGCATCTATGTGGACGTTACCTTCGGCGGCGGCGGGCATTCGCGGGCGATCTTGGAACGATTGGGGCCCGAAGGCCGGCTTATTGCCTTTGACCGCGATGCCGATGCGGCGGCCAATGCACCCGGCGACGAAAGATTCAAACTCATTACGGCCGATTACCGCTTCCTGAAAAACTACCTGCGGCTCGAAGGTATCGGGCAAATCGACGGCTTGTTGGCCGATTTGGGCATTTCGTCGCACCAAATCGATACGGCTTCCCGCGGTTTCAGCACCCGATTTGACGGCCCCTTGGATATGCGTATGGACCGCAGCGAAGCCCGCACCGCGGCCGACATTGTCAATACCTACGACGAGCAGGCCCTTGCACGGCTGCTGGCCGACTACGGCGAAGTGCCGCATGCACAGGTGTTGGCGCGCGCCATCGTGAAGCAACGGGCCGAAAAACCCATTCGCACCACAGGGCAACTGGCCGAAATTTTGGCCCCGCACTTGCCGGCCAAACTGCGTAACCGCCGGCTGGCCCAAGTGTTTCAAGCCCTGCGCATCGAAGTAAACGGCGAATTGGAAAGCTTGAAACAACTGCTGGAACAAGCGGTCAAGGTGATTCGCCCCGGCGGACGACTGGCCGTGATTACCTATCATTCGCTCGAAGACCGCTTGGTTAAACGCTTTATCCAAACCGGCAATTTTACGGGCGAAGTACGAAAGGATTTTTACGGCAACACCCGCAGGCCGTTTCGCAAAACGGGAAAATTCATTACGCCCTCGCCCGAAGAGATAGCGACCAATCCGCGCGCGCGCAGCGCCAAATTGCGGGTGGCCGAACGAACCGATGAACCGGCAGAATGAAAAGGTTGGTAAGCATATTACGCCTGGACTGGTTGCGCGGACCCAACGCCAAGCGCAATTGGACTTATGTGTTTGTCCTGTTGGCCTATATGATGTTGAGCATCGCCCTGGCCCATCTGGGCGAACAAAAAGCCCGCATAATGGCCGACCTCAAAGCCGAAAACCGCCGTTTGCGGGCCCAATATGTGGAAACCAAGCGCCTGCTGATGCAGGACGGCTTGCGTTCGAAGGTTTACAACCGGCTCAAAGACCGTGGTTTTGTGCTGCCCAAACGCCGTCCCAAATACTTGGCCGATGAGTGAAAAGCCATTGAAACATATCGACAACAGAGCATTGGCCGTGTATGCCGTCCTGCTTTTTGTGGCGGTGGGGATTGCGCTTAAATTGTTTTATATCCAATTGGTCGAAGGAAACCACTACCGGCAGTTGGCCCATAAATACAGCATCAAAACCGTACATATTCAGGCCCAACGCGGCAACATTTACAGTAGCGACGACAAGCTGTTGGCCATTTCGGTGCCCAAATACGCCGTGTTTTTCGACCCCGTGGCTCCGTCGGACAAGATTTTCCGTTCGGAAATAGACGGGCTGGCCCGCGGACTGGCACACTACACCTCGCTTACGGCCGCCCAATGGAAAAAAAAGCTCGTTACGGCCCGCAACAAAGGACGCCGTTATGTGCCTATTGCCAAAAATTTATCCTTCAAACAATTTGACCGCATACGCCAATTACCCGTTTTTCGCCACGGCCGTTTCAAGGGCGGATTTCTTTATCAAATGCAAACGGTGCGCGAATATCCCTTCGGTGAAATGCTGCGGCGAACCATTGGCCGCGCCAACGAACGTATCAAATACGGGCTCGAAGCGGCTTTTGACAAATACCTGTCGGGCAAACCGGGCGAACGATTGATGCAAAAAATCAGCGGAAAGGCCTGGAAACCCGTCAATGATTTCAACGAAAAAGAACCCGTGCAAGGCAAAGACGTAGTGAGTTCCATCGATATGCGCTTTCAGGATTTGGCCTATGGCGAATTGCTCCAACAACTGAACAAATACAAGGCCGACCACGGAACGGTGGTGGTGATGGATGTGCACACCGGAAAAATCAAGGCCATGGTCAACCTGGGCCGCACGGCCGACGGAAATTATTTCGAAAAACGCAATTATGCCGTGGCCGAACGTTACGAACCGGGTTCGGTGTTCAAGACCTTTACCTTCCTCACCTTGCTCGAAGACGGAAAAATAAAGACTACGGATACCTATCACCTGGACGGAAACAAATGGAAATACCTGGACCGCACCATCACCGATGCCCACGAAGACAAACCCGTGGATTACACGCCCGAAGAAGCCCTGGCACACAGTTCAAACATCGTTACCGTTCAATTGGCCGACCGTTATTACCGTGATAATCCCGCGGCCTTTACGCGCGGGCTTGCCCGCCTGGGCATCGGGCGCAAAACGGGGATTCGCATACCCGGCGAAGCCGAACCCCTGGTGCCCGACCCGTCGGACAAAAACTGGAAGGGCTACAAACTGGGTATGATGGCCTTCGGCTACGGCGTGGAACTGACGCCCTTGCAAATCCTCACCGTTTACAATGCCATTGCCAACAACGGCGTATTGGTGCGCCCCTGTCTGGTGGACGAGATAAAGGAAGGAAGCCGGACGGTCAAAAAATTCGAACCCGAAATTATCGACCGTTCCATTGCCGGTAAGCAAAATTTGGATACCATTCGCAAATTCCTGCGTAGCGTGGTAACGCACGGCACGGCCGTAAACGTCAATTCGCCTTACCTCCACATTGCCGGAAAAACGGGAACCACCCAAACCGACTATTGGACCGGCAACACGCAATACATCGCTTCGTTTGCCGGATTTTTCCCATACGAAAATCCCAAATATTCGATGATTGTGGTGATTCATAAACCCGACAAAAGCATCGGTTACTACGGAAATGCCGTGGCGGGAACCGTGTTTAGGAAAATCGCCGAACAAATCAACGGAATGATGCCCGATACCATACACTTGGCCCAAATCCTCCGACAAAACGGACAAAAATGAAACCGTTGAACGAACTCATACAAGGACTGAACGTCCGTCAAGTCATCGGCACATTGCCCGAAAGCATTGCCGGCATCCGGGACAATTCGCAGGAAGTAAAATCCGGCGATTTGTTCATTGCCGTTCGTGGCGAAAGGGTCGATGGTCATCGATTTGTGTCCGATGCCGTAAAACGCGGTGCGTCGGTGGTGGTGGTCGAAAAGCCCGTTGCGGAACTTGGCGAACTGCCTCAAATCGTTGTGGAAAACTCACGGGAAGCATTGGCCGAACTGGCGGCACGCTATTATGATTATCCTTCCCGATACTTGGCGTTGGTGGGCGTTACGGGAACCAACGGGAAAACCACCGTGGCCACATTGCTCTATCAACTTTACAAACAACTGGGATATCCGGCCGGATTGATTTCCACAATTCATATTCGCATCGACGACGAAATCCTTCCTACACGCAACACCACGCCCGGCCTGTTGGAACTGCAAAAAC